>CAYSSW010000035.1:0-24263 GCA_964434005.1 uncultured Methanospirillum sp. | reverse complement strand
TCCCCTCTCAATAAGCAAATTTTTTGTAATATCATCCGGAAGAATTCCAAAAAGCATTCGTTCAGGGAATAGTGTAGCCTTGTCTCCGCCTGGCATTAAAACAGGCATTAAATGTCCTTCTCGTTTTAATGAAGGGACCTGTCCGGAAAAGATTTCGCCGCCCCAGACAGTATTATCTGTCCCATATCCAACTCCATCTATTGCTATCCCTATACATTCATCAGTACATGTTGCAGCGATATGTGCCATGTGATGTTGAACCGGGATGATTTTTGCACCAGTATCAGATGCAAGCTCTTGTGCAAGTCTTGTAGATAAAAATTGTGGATGGAGATCATGAGCAATTATCTGGATATCCGGCTTTAGAAGATTGCTCAAATGCTCGATTGTCTCCTGAAGATAATTTACAGTTGCAGGATTTCTGACATTTCCAATATGTGGTGAAGTTACAGTAAAACCTTCCGAATAGAGGGTAACTGTACTGTTTAATTCTGGTCCTACTCCAAGTATCGCATCCGGTCCAAGGTTCCATTTAATTCTTTTTGGGGCAATACCTCTTGAAAGTCGGATAATATAACCATCTCTGACAACTGAATCATCACACCTGCTGACAATTTCCCGGTTGTGAGTAAGAAATGCATCAGCTACTCCATGTAGCCTTTTCTGTGCCTCACTTACCTCTGTAATCATAGGATAGCCTGGCACATTGGCACTTGTCATTATAAGCAACGGAGATGAAAGTCTTCTAAAGATCAGGTGATGAAGCCCTGTATACGGGACCATGCATCCTATGGTATGTAGATTACTTATTTCCAGATTAGATGCCCGATTTTGCTTTTCAAGCACCATTATTGGTGCTTTTGGTCCTTTAAGGACCTGGAGCTCTTTATCAGAAATATTTGTAAGTTTTTTTATCGTTTCAGGGAGAGCCATTATTGCAAAAGGCTGTTCAACCCGGCCAAGTCTTCGTTTAAGTTCACCGGCTGATCTTTCAACACAGGCAAGGTGAAATCCTCCAATTCCGCGGATAGCAACAATTGTCCCGTTATCTAAAAGATCTGCGGTCTTTTCAATGATGTCCTTTGCGTAAATCTCTTTTCCATAACCATCTGAAAGAAAGAGTTGTGGACCGCATTTTGAACATGCAATTGTCTGTGCATGATGTCTTCTGGAAGATGGAGAAAGATAATCCTTTGTGCACCGGTCACATGATGGAAATTCATCCATTGCAGTTCGTTCACGATCATATGGAAGTGCTTTAATTATTGAATATCTTGGTCCACAGTTGACACATGATGTTCCAAAATATCCTTCATAGTGCCCGCCATTTTCAAAGATATCTCTTACGCATTCATCACATGTGGCAATATCCGGAGGAATAAGTCCTGTTCTTGTTCCATCAGAACTTTTGTTTATGGTAAAGAGTCCATCATCAGGCGCATGCCCCTCTGCCTCGCGCACATCCACAGAATCTATAGTACTTAAGGGAGGTCCAACGGTTATTTCTGCGACAAATTGTTCAAACCTCTCTCCAAATGCTTCAATATGAACTTCAGATCCTCTATTGATGACTGAGCCTGCAATATGGAGAGCAGAAGCTCGTGCATAGACAAAAGGGCGAAAACCTACCCCTTGAACAATCCCTTTTACTACTATGTGTCCCTGTACACGTGGGTGTTTTTGCATTTTATACAACAAACCTTTATTTTTATATCTAACGATTTAATAATAGGGTTTTGTATTTGACGGGTCATGTGAGGATTGTCAATGACCCCGTGGAACTGGTGCCTCTGTTTGTGGTTTTTAATAATCCACTATACAAGAAAATTCTTGATATGCTCAGCAAAAATTGGATGACCAAAACAGAGATCAGGGACGTGGTGGGTGAGGATAGTATTAGAGAATGTCTATTGCTTCTCAAAAAAGGAAATTTGATTGAGGAAAAGTGGAGAATGCCAGAGCCTGGCCAGAAACCTGAAAAGGAATATAAGGCTGCATATAGTAAGTTCAGGGCAAATTTCCAATGCAATTTCACAGATTTAACGGATTTAATCTCTATATCATTTACCGAAGATGAGGAGATTAAATTAAAATCTGAAAGCGTTGAAGATGAATTAGCCAAAGGAAACAATTCAATTGGAGATATAGCCAGGAAGTTTGGTGTAACTCCGATGTACATCAAAGGTATTGCAAAACGGATTCCTCATTTAGACATTAAAGGTCAGGGGTTGGTAAAAATTGAAGAATAGTTATGACAAGATTGACGGGAAGAATGATGAACTTGGTATAGATGATCCAGGGTATACCATTCTTAAAAACAAGCGTGAAGTAACTAAGTTTCAAATTCTTGTAGAAATTGCAGCACACCAGCCTGCAGTCCGGCAGCAGGAAGTAGCTGCAATTATGGGAGTAACACCTCAAGCCATATCAGAGTATATCCGTGAGCTTATTGAAGATGATCAGTTAAAAGCTCCAGGCCGCGGGCGTTATGAGGTTACAAGAAAGGGGATTGAATGGATTCTTCATAACTCTGAACTTCTTGAGTCTTTTGCAAAACATGTCAGGAAAGATATAATTCATCAGGTTTCTGTCTGGGCAACTGTTGCTGATGAAGATTTGAAAGCAGGAGACTATGTTGGAGTATATATGCAAAATGGTCTTCTTCGATCTTCACGTCAGCATCAGTCTGCAAATGGGTTTATTATTGCTGATACTCCAAAAGGAGATGATGCAGGAGTAGGCAGATTAGAGGGGATAATTGAGCATCATGAATCTGTTGTAAAGGTCTGTAAAATTCCACGTATTGAACGTGGTGGTTCTAACAAGACAAATCTTACTGAATTAAAAGAGGTCACAGATAGTGTATCTGTGGTTGCATGTGTCGGGATTGAGTCCTGGGTTTCTCTTAGGAAAATTGACCGGATACCAGATCTCTTTTACGGATCACGTGAAGGTGTAATTGAGGCTGCTTTACATGGCCTTTCATGTGCAATCGTAATTGTTGATGAGTTCTTCACAGATTTCTTAAAGCAGATGGATCAGTCTGATGTCAGTTATGAGATCTATGATTTGGTGACTAAATGAGGGCATTTGTCCAGCCCACTCGTAAATATTACCGTATTCTCTTTTTTGACAACCACTCTCTTCGGCTTTGTGCTATTGTTGAGCTTGAGGATACTCCTGGTGGTATTCGACCAACAAGATATCGCGTTAAAATGGGCTCGGCATCAGGTTACAAGAATATGCCAAGTCGTGATCTTCTGGTTCATCTTAGAAGATCACAGGTAAAACTAACATCAGATGATGGTCGGTTTGCTTCATTTCTAAAAGATCTTCAAATCCCATATTCATATGCAGGACTTTGCAGAATCTGCCTGATGGATGACCATATCACTGAACTTGATGATAGCAATTCAGTAAAATTTGGTGAAGGTGAGTTCATCTGTATGAGTTGCGCCAAAAAGGAGATAAGGCGTGAACTTGTTCATATGGGAAAAATAGGACGTGCAGCTATAACTCATCTTGATGAACTTCTCCTGAAATACCGGGATGTTGACAGGGTTCTTTCAACTATTGATCCTGATAAAAGTAGTATTGGAAGTACCCTGTTTGACAGGCTTGAGGCTCATCCGGTTCTTAATACGGCCCATATTTGTGAACTTCCTCTGCCTGGTCCTTTTGTAGATGCTTCAGGCGTTGAAAGGCTTATGCCGGTTCAGCAGTTATCTGTTGAAGCCGGGCTTTTATTTGGAAAAGATCTACTTGTTGTTGCTGCAACAGCAAGTGGTAAAACCTTTATTGGTGAACTTGCCGGAATGAAAAATCTTCTTGAAAAAAGGGGACGAATGATCTTCATGGTTCCTCTTGTTGCTCTTGCATTCCAGAAATATGAGCGTTTTCTTAAGAAGTATGGGAATCTTACGGATGTTTCCATCATCACCGGTAAAAGTAGAATTCATCTTCAGGAAAAAAGGCGTAAGGTTAATAAGAATAAAAATGCCGGAATAGTCATTGCAACTTATGAAGGGATTGATCACCTTATGAGAGTGGGTGATAAAATAGATGGAATTGGCACGGTTGTCATCGATGAAGTTCAGATGCTTGAGGACAGTGAACGTGGACACCGGCTTGATGGCCTTATCTCCCGCCTCAAGTTTATGGCACCAAAGGCACAGTATCTATACCTCAGTGCAACAATTGGTCATCCAAAGCTTCTGGCAAAGAAACTCTCATGTAATCTCGTGCAGTATTCAGACAGGCCTGTCTCTCTTGAAAGGTATCTAATCTTTCTCGAACGTCAGCAAAAGGTTCCAACCGAGAAAAAATTAGTAGCAGAAGAGTATAAGAATATCTCATCAAAAGGTTATCACGGCCAGAGCATTGTCTTCACAAATTCAAGAATTAGGTGCCATGTAATCGCTGATAAATTAGGTGAAGGTGTTTCTCCCTATCATGCAGGGCTTACTCAGGAAGAACGGCGAATAGTTGAAGAAAAATTTGAAAAAGGGCAACTGCGGGGAGTTGTTACAACTGCTGCTCTTGCAGCCGGTGTTGATTTTCCAGCCTCTCAGGTTATTTTTGATTCACTTGCAATGGGTATTGAATGGCTTACTGTTCAGGAGTTTTCCCAGATGTCAGGGCGTGCAGGCAGGCCTGATTACCACGATCTTGGAAAGGTTGTCATTCTTGCAGAGCCTGGAGGTTCATATTGCCGTGGCTCAAATCAGACTGAAGAAGAGATTGCTATGGGCCTGTTAAAAGGCGAGATGGGTGAGGTTGCTCCTGTTTATGGGATTGAAGAGAGTTCAGAGCTTTATGTTGCAAATGCTGTTGTATGTGGTGGTGATAGAGAAAAAATTGCAGGAATTGAAGAGACACTTGTAGGTGAGAATGAACCTGTAGAAGATCTTCTGTTTGAAAGGAGTCTGATTTATAGAAAACAGGGAAAGATTGTCCTAACCCCATTAGCTGAGATAATGGCCGAACATTTTATCGGAGTTGAGCGTCTGACAAGAATAATTGAACTTGTTCAGCAGATGAAAGATCCTCTTGATATTATTGCAGATCTTGACTGTTTGACCGATGAAGAGGCAGCTTTACAATTAGGAAGAAAAATAAGCAATGTGGGTTCTGCCGGTAGGCGGCTCCCTCAGAAGAAGAGCAGGAAGGGGCGAAGAAAGAAGAAGTAGTGGTGCGATCATCAGTTTAATCTGATGCAGTACCTGATCATAATGTTCAAATTGTACCGATTTTTATAAATTATATAATAATCACAAACAGTTTCAATTTTTAGGTGCAAAAGATGGTTCATCTGTAATTTATCCCTTTATTCTATGAGATCAGAATCATCATAATCTTCCATCAACAATTAAGGTTATATATGGTGGAAGATAACTTCCTACTATGCTTCTGAATGATGAAGCAAAAAATTAGGTGAATCTTATAAATGATTGATACTGGTGCGACTGCATGGATTCTTATCTCAACCTGTCTTGTCATGCTTATGACGCCAGGTGTAGGGCTGTTCTATGGAGGACTTGTCCGCAGAAAAAATGTAATCTCGATGATAGCTCTTGCATTTCTTGCCTATTGTCTTGTAAGCATTCAATGGGCATTATGTGGATATTCATTTGCCTTTGGTTCAGATATTGGTGGATTAATTGGAGGTCTGGACTTTATTGGTCTGACTGGTGTTGGGATGGAGGCTACAAATCTTGTAATTCCTGATGCACTGTTTGCAGTGTTCCAACTGGTCTTTGCAGGTCTCGCTCTTGCCATTCTGACATCAGGTACAGCAGGACGTATTAAGATCTCTGCATTCATTGTGTTTGGGCTGCTCTGGACAACGCTTGTCTATGATCCTATGGCTCACTGGGCATGGGGTGGAGGTTTTGCCCAGTCACTTGGAGCACTTGACTTTGCCGGAGGAACGGTGGTGCATATAAGTTCTGGGTTTGGTGCACTTGCAATTGCTCTTGTGCTTGGAAGACGTATGGGCTTTGGCACTACCAATATGGCTCCACATAACATTCCAATGACCCTGCTTGGAGCAGCACTCCTATGGTTTGGATGGTTTGGGTTTAACGCAGGTTCTGCACTTGCTGCTGATGGAATTGCAGCAAATGCTCTGCTTGTCACAAATTTAGCGGCCGCTACTGGTGCCCTTGCCTGGCTTGCAGCAAGCGTCATCAAGGGAAATAAACCAAGTGCTGTTGGACTTGTTTCAGGTGCACTTGCTGGTCTTGTAGGTATCACACCTGCTGCCGGATTTGTTGGTGTTCCTGCGGCGATTGTTATCGGGGCTGTGGCCGGAGTTGTGTGTTATGCAGCTATGCTCTTTAGAATAAAGAAGGGGCTTGATGAAAGTCTTGATGCATGGGCAGTTCATGGGATAGGCGGGCTCTGGGGAGCTATTGCCACCGGTATCTTTGCAAGTGTCGGTGCTGTAGGGCTGATTGGAGGTAACTTTGATCAGTTTGCCATTAACACACTTGATGCAATCATAGCTGTTGTATATGCATTTGGTGTAACATATGTGCTGGCAGTCGTCGTTGATAAGACAATTGGACTTCGTGTTACTGAAGATGAAGAATATGTAGGACTTGACATCTCCCAGCATGGAGAGCGTGTATAAGGGGAGGAGAAAAATGAAATTGATTAAGGCGGTTATCAAAGAAGAACGGGTCGATCAGGTAAAAAAAGCCCTTGAAGAGAACGAAATATATGGTATGACCATCTATGACGTGCAGGGGCGTGGAGAAGAGAAGGGAATTAATCTTCAGTATAGAGGAGGAACAATTCTTGTAGATCTCATCCCAAAAACTGCAATTGAGATAGTGACATCAGACGAGTCTTCAAAAAGAGTGATTGATATAATAATGAATGCTGCACATACAGGAAAAATTGGAGATGGCCGAATTTTTGTGATGCCAATCGAGCAGTCAATAAGAATTAGGACAGGAGAGTCTGTAGAAGAAAAATAATATTTTTTTCCCTGAAATAGATCTCTGTTGACGAATTCTGATTTTTTACCCTGAAACAATTAATAACAACTAATATCTTAATATCATTATGGAAAAGTTTTTGAAACTGTTGATGATACTTCTTTTACCAGTTTTTATTACAACCGGGTCTGCAGATCTTTCGGACTCATTTGAAACAATACATGATGATATTAATTCAATGTTTATCTTTTCAGGGAGTAATTCTTCAGATCTCAATGGAATCAGCAGCCTGTCAGGACTAAATAATACCAGCTTTGATGCAACTCATGACTTCGAAAAAACAATAACTTCCCTGAACAGTAAAATAACTGACCGTTTAAATCCTTCAAATGAGACAATAACAGAGTTTTCTGACATCTATAAATCTGCAAAAGACAGCGTTACCACCCTTAAAGATGAATATGAGAAAAATGCTGAGGACATCAATAATATCGTAACCTCACTTCATAATATTCTCTCTAAATATCTCTGATCTCTTCCTTTGGGGAAGACTGTCAGCAGATATAGTGTTACATGGCGATATGAATGAGGTGACATGTGATTTCAGACAATCTAACAATCGGGCAGTTTTCATACATCACGAGATTAACACAGAAGGCCCTCAGGATTTATGACGAAAAGGAGATCCTGATACCGGCTGGCAAAGATAGGTTTACTGGTTACAGATATTACTCTCATGCCCAGATTGGTAGAGGTGTTATCATCAAAACCCTTATTTCTCTTGGATTTTCACTTGATGAGATTAAAAGCCTGCTGACAGCCAAAGAAAATGGAGATTTGGTGATGGTTAGAAGTATTATCCAGAAACGTCAGATTGATGTACAAACTGAAATCACAAGGTTGCATCATATTGGCGCACTCCTAAAAGATCAGGAGAAAAGCCTTGAGTTGATACCAATGACCACAACAGATCCAGTAATAAAGACAATTCCAGATCAGAAAGTAGTGACCGCAAGAAAGATTGGGGAGTATGAAGAGGTAATCTCCAGTTTAATCGACGAGATGCATATGTTTATACAATCCGATGAATTCAAACAGGCAGGTGCGAAAATGGCTGGCCCCTATAGTTCTCTCTTTCATGATAAGGAGTATAAAGAGAAGGATGCCGACATTGAAGTTGCATTTCCAGTACAGGGAAAAGTTCCAGAGCCCTCTGGAAATTTATCAATTTCAATTCAGAAGGGTGGAAAATTTGTATCGCTTATCTACAAAGGGCCATACTACGGACTTCATGAAGGCTGGGCTAAAGTCTATACATATGCTCATGAAAATGGAATTTCGCCAGATAGTGTTGGGAGAGTAGTCTATCTTAACAGTCCTTGCGATGTACCTGAAGATGAACTGATTACTGAGATTTTGCTCCCCATAAATTCCTAATTTTTTGGGTTACATTGTATACTGATTGAAAACTAATTACTAATTAATGAACACCTCCCCCGTTGTTGACAGTATTTTATCTGCCCGTTATCTTCGCAAAGGTGAGCAAACTTTTGAAGATATCTGCCGCCGGGTATCAACTGCCCTGTCTTCTGAAAAGGATAGGCAGGCTGGATATTATGAAGCCATGATTTCACTTCGGTTTTTGCCAAATTCTCCAACACTTATGAATGCAGGAACAGATCTCTCTCAACTATCTGCCTGTTTTACACTGCCTGTAGAGGATTCTATTACCGGAATATTTGACGCGATGAAACAGGGAGCAATTATTCACAAGAGTGGTGGAGGGACCGGCTATAATTTTTCACATATAAGGCCAGAAGGATCGCCTGTTAAATCAACAGATGGTGTAGCATCAGGCCCTGTCTCCTTTATGCGTGTCTTCAATTCAGCAACAGATGTAATTAAACAGGGAGGTCGAAGACGTGGAGCAAATATGGGAATTCTCAACGTCTGGCATCCTGATATCCTTAAATTTATTTCTGCAAAGAAGAAAGAAGGAGAGATCTCAAATTTCAATATTTCTGTAATGATCAGCGACAAGTTCATGGATCTTGTTGAAAAGAAGGAATTTGATTCAGTCTGGATAGTTCATCCAAATACCGGGGAAAGGATTACTGTTGGCAGTATCTGGAATGGGATAGTAGATGGTATCTGGAAGAATGGAGAACCTGGAATTCTGTTTTACGATGAGATAAATCGGCATAATCCAACTCCGGAAGCAGGAGATATAGAGACCACAAATCCATGCGGAGAACAACCACTTCTTCCGTTTGAAAGTTGCGTGCTTGGGAGTATTAATCTCTCGGCATGTATCTGGAACTCATGTTTAAACGAGGCACTTCTTGAAGAAACCGTCCGGATGGGAGTTCGTTTTCTCAACGAGGTAATTGATCGGAATGTTTATCCAATTCCTCAAATCGAAAAGGCTACTCTTAATACACGAAAGATAGGACTTGGAGTAATGGGAGTGCATGATGCTCTTTTAGATGTGGGGCTCCCATATGACAGTCCTGAGGGTAGGGAATGGTGTGAGCATGTGATGAAGTTTATCAATGAAACAGCAATTGATGAATCTCATAAACTTGCAGAAACCGATGGAGCATTTCCACTCTATGAAGGAAGTATCTGGAATTTTCCGGTCCGGAATGCGGCAATGACAACTGTTGCACCAACAGGAACAATTTCTCTTCTTGCCGACTGTTCAAGTGGAATTGAACCGGTTTTTTCATTTGCATATACCAGAAGAAATACAGTTGGTAAGACGTTTGTTATTGTTAATCCTGTGTTTAAAAGGGCTCTTGATAAGGAATTGTCTGCGTTGTATCCTGGAGAAGATATTTCTATCAGGACTTCCGAGGTTATCTCTCACGTTCATGAAAAGGGTAGTGTTCAGGATTTATTGTGGCTACCAGCAGAGTTTCGAAGGCTTTTCAAGACCGCTCTTGATATTCCATGGCGTGATCATGTGATGATGCAGGCAGCATTTCAAAAGCATGTTCATGCAGCAATTAGTAAGACTATCAATATGCCGGCATCTGCTACAAGAGAGGAGTGTGAAGAGGCTCTTTTACTTGCATGGCGGCTCAAGCTTAAAGGAATAACGATTTACAGGACCGGCAGCCGCGAAGATGTTGTGTTAACGCTTGAGGAGAAGACAAAAAATAAAAGACCAGATAGTCAGGTAACACTTAATGCATTGCCTGTGCCTGATGGGGAACTTATTACCGGAAATATTCAAAGGCCAAGAGAACTTGCTGGGAGGACTTATCTTTGTCAATCTGGATGTTGTAGACTATATGTAACTGTAAACCTTCTTGAGAATAATCCAATAGAGGTATTCATTCGAACTGTTGGAAGTGGAGGGTGTGAGGCAAACAACAGTGCTCTTGGCAGGGCTATAAGTACCGGCCTTCAAAATGGAGTGCCCTACTATAAATTTGTCCGGCAGTTTGCAAAAGTTAACTGTGTGTCGGCGATAAAAAATCCCTCCGCCGAAGGGCAGTCATGTGCAGATGTTGTTGGAAAATGTATTGAACTTGCATCAAAAAATCAGAGTATAACAACACTTAAGGACTGGTCTATTACAAGAAGTGACGTAAGACTCTGTCCTGAATGTAATAAACCGTTGGATTTTGGAGAGGGTTGTAATCAGGGGATATGCAAGAATTGTGGCTGGTCAGGGTGTAGTTGATCACATGCAGTATAGAAATGTTCCAAAAAATGGTGATTCCCTTTCTGTTCTTGGATTTGGGTGTATGAGATTTCCTCAAAAGAGAGGAGGTATAGATGAGGAAAAGGCTACTTTTCTCCTTCGAAAAGCGATTGATGAAGGAGTAAATTATATTGATACTGCATGGCCCTATCATGGAGGTGCAAGTGAGCCGTTTGTCGGGAGAGCCTTGCTTGATGGATATCGTGAGAAGGTTAAACTTGCTACAAAGCTTCCACAATGGATTGTCAAAACACGGGAAGATATGGATTCATTTTTGAATTCACAACTTGAAAGGCTACAGACCGATAAAATAGACTATTACCTGATTCATTCTGTAGGATATAAGGATTGGCAGCGTCTGAAGGAGATTGGTATTAGTGAGTTTCTTGATACTGCAAAGAAGGATGGTAGAATTGTCAATGCCGGTTTTTCGTATCATGAAGATACAGCAGGCTTCAAAAAGATTGTGGATGATTACCCCTGGGAATTCTGTCAGATTCAGTATAATATCATGGATGAATTTTGTCAGGCCGGTCGTGAAGGGCTTAAATATGCAGCAGAAAAGAACCTTGCAGTTATAATAATGGAGCCTCTACGGGGAGGAAAATTAAGTCTACATGTTCCAAATGAGGTTTCTGACATTTACAACCGGTCAAAAACTAAACGATCCAGCGCCGAATGGGCTTTTAGATGGCTTTTTGATCAGCCTGAAGTAACTGTTGTTTTATCTGGAATGAATCTAGAGAGTCATTTAATGGAGAATATTAGAGTAGCAGGGGAGACTCGTCCAGGTTCTTTGACTCAAGAAGATAAAGAGGTTTTATCAAAGGTTTCAGAGACTTACAGGAGGCTTATGAAGGTTCCCTGTACTGGATGTCAGTATTGTATGCCATGTCCAGCTGGAGTTAATATTCCAGCATGTTTTGAAATTTACAATAATTATCATATGTACCCTGAAAAGATGTCTGCAAAAATTACATATGCAGGAAGGCTTGGTGGGGCTATGGGATCTCGTTGCAATGCCTCATTATGCATTAAATGTGGTCGTTGCGAGAAGTATTGTCCTCAACATATAGAAGTGCCGTTGAGATTATCTGAGGTTTCTTCAGAGATGGAAGGGATATTGTACCATCTAATAAAAATTACAGCACCGGTTTTGCTGCCGGTTTACCGGTGGATTTCGTTAATCCGAAGATAAAATCTGGTTTTTAGACATTTATTTATCTCTTTTTTAAAGGTTTTTTATGAGAAGATCATCAGCATTAAAGATCAAAATATTTCTGTAGGTCATTGCCGGTTAATTATTAGAGTAAAAGGAGAAGTTCAGCGGGTAGTGTATAGAAGTATCACAGAAAAAATAGTTTGTAAAAATAATATTGCTGGTAGTGTTGGATAGATTGATTATATATATAGATTATTGCAGAAGGGTCTGTTGAGTCATTTGAGGAGTTTGTAAGAACGATAAATATCTGTATCCATTTTTTGTTGATTCTATTGAAAGCAGGCAGGAACCATATACTGGAGATTTTTTGTTTTTTAAGATTATTAGAGGTAATCAGGTAAAGATGGCTGAATCTATCCAAAAGTAAAAAGATCCTTGAAAAACAAGAAATTCAGATAGATCTGGTTAGAAAACTTTAGAAAAGCAGAACACTTCGATAAACATTCAGGAAGATACATTAAAGGAAGTAAATATTAAGTATGGAAGTGAAGGATAAATTAGGAGACTGGATGCTGCGAATTGAAAATAAACTGGATAAAATGGAAAATGTTCTCATGAGAGCTGGGTTAATCTTGAAATTTGGTATCCATACATAAGAATCCTATTCTTTGTTGTTTAACTCCAAAATTTCTATAAATATGTATTATTTAATAGTTGTTGTAATATTCGTATACTAATCCCTATCCCCATATTTAATAGAGATTAACTCCTATCTTTGTACAGGTTTTGGCAGGGAAATATGAAACGGGCACTAATTACAGGTATCACCGGGCAGGATGGTTCTTATCTTGCTGAATTACTGATCTCCAAAGGTTATGAGGTTCATGGACTTATTAGGCGAGCATCTACCGTTAACACCGGTCGAATAGATCATATCTATAATGATGAACACTCACCGGATGCAAAACTCTTCCTCCATTATGGTGATCTCTCTGATTCTGAGATGATCTCAAATATCGTCTACAATATTAAGCCAGATGAGATCTATCATCTTGGTGCTCAAAGCCATGTAAGGGTAAGTTTTGAATCTCCTGAATATACCGGAGATGTAACAGGACTTGGAACGACAAGGATACTTGAGAGTATCAGGCGCTCAAATCCTGAAATCAGGTTTTATCAGGCCTCGTCTTCAGAGATGTTCGGACACACAAGCCCGCCTCAGAATGAGGATACCCCATTTTGGCCACGGAGTCCGTATGCCTGTGCCAAAGTTTATGCCTATTGGATGGCACGAAATTATCGTGATGGGTATTCTATGTATGCCTGTAATGGTATTCTTTTTAATCATGAGTCTCCAAGGAGAGGGGAGATTTTTGTTACCAGAAAGATTACCCGTGGAATTGCTGCAATTCTTGCTGGAAAAGCAGAGTATCTATATCTTGGAAATCTTGAAGCAAAGCGTGATTGGGGATACTCTCCGGAGTATGTCGAGTGTATGTGGAAGATTTTGCAACAGGACAAGCCTGATGATTATGTGATTGGTACCGGAGAGACTCATTCCGTTCAGGAATTTGTTGATTCTGCTTTTGAGTATGTAGGTCTTGATCCTGAAAAACACGTAAAGATTGATAAGAAATACTTCAGACCTACAGAAGTAGAGGCTTTACTTGCTTCTCCATCCCGTGCTGAAAAGAAACTGAACTGGAAGGCACAGATTAAGTTTAAGGAACTTATGAAGATTATGGTTGACTCAGATATGCGTGCAGCCGGGCTTGAGAGTGTTGGGGAAGGGGACAGCATTATTAAGAAGGTTTTCCCTCACCGCTGGTGGTTGAAGGATTAATGGGCAGAAGGGTACTGATTACCGGCTATGGAGGGTTTGTAGGTCCAAACCTTGCAAAGGAGTTTCAAAAGGCAGGGTATGATGTATTTGGGCTTGTTAGAAAAAAAAGCACAACCGATTCAGACATTATTATTATTGAAGGAGATATTAATGATGAAACTGGGCTTGCTGTAATAATAAAGGAGATCTCTCCGGAAATAATTATTCATCTTGCAGCATTGTCAAGGGTTGGATTTTCTTTTGAGTACCCTGCAAGAGTGATCGAAACAAATGTAGTTGGAACAGTAAACCTTCTTGAATGTGTTAGAAATATCTGTCCAGAGTGTCGGATTGTTTTTGCGAGTTCTGGTGAGGTATATGGACAAAAATGTGGTTTTAATCCTAAATATATCTCTGAAACAGAGTTGATTTCACCGATAACTTCTCCGTATTCTATTAGTAAGGTCTGTGGTGAACATTTGATGGAATGTTATCACAGGTCTTATGGAATAGATGTTGTAATTATCAGATCATTTAACATTGAGGGTCCAGGGAGAGGTGATAATTTTGCAACTTCAACTATATGCAGGCAGGCTGTTGATATCAAATGCGGTAAGAAAAATTCTTACATTATTGGAAACCTTGCGGTTTTTAGAGATTTTACACATATTTTTGATGCAACACGGATATATGCTCTTATCGCGGAGAAGGGAGAGTCAGGAGAGATTTATAATTTAGGTCATATGCAGCTCACCTCTCTGGCTTCATTTTTGGTATATGTTACAGAATCTGCGGGAAATAAGGTTGATTCTGTAATATTTGGTGATGGAACAGTTGTTTCCTCTCCTCTGTCAATGGTCGAGAACTGTTTTGTTATGCCTGTAACAACTCTTGACGCCTGTCTGTTGAAAAAACCTGATCTTGTCTCGTATAATACTGGTAATGTCATTTTGAAAACCTCAAAGGGAGATATTGAGGTTGTTATAGATTTGTCAAGATTCAGGCCGGCAGAGAATCCTGTGATGGTTGCAGATAATACAAAACTTATGGCCCTTGGTTTTAAGTTTCGGTATTCTGTTAAGGATATTGCAGATGATCAGGTAAAGCATTATATTGAATTATTATGAAGATTGGAATATTTCACGATTATTTTGGGGCTGTTGGTGGAGGAGAGAGGACTGTTCTTATTCTTGCCGAGGCTATAGGGGCTGATATTATCACAACTGATACAAATGCTCTCTCTGCCCTTGAATCAAAGGCAACAGTTAAGACTCTTGGACCTACTATTAAGTTTCCACCCTTAAAACAGATTTCAGCAACAGCAAAATTTGCTATGGCCGATTACTCTGATGAGTATGATTATTTTATCTTTACAGGTAATTGGAGTCATTATGCAGCGAAAAAGCATCATCCAAATTTATGGTACTGTTTTACTCCTGTGAGAGCTTTTTACGATCTTTATTCTTCTTTTTTAGGTCGTCAGGATTTTGTAACAAGACAGGCATTTCGTACATGGGTTAATGTCCACAAATTATTTGATGAGCGTTCGATTCGAAATGTTGAGAATATTGTTTCAATATCTGAAACGACACGAAATAGGGTGAAAAAGTATCATGGTCGTGATTCGTCTATAATTTATCCTCCGGTTGATACTTCCAGATTTTCATGTAAAGAGTATGGAGATTTCTGGCTTTCTGTAAACAGGCTTTATCCAGAAAAGAGAGTTGAGCTTCAGATGGAAGCTTTTCGAAAAATGCCTGACGAAAAACTTGTGATCTGTGGAGGGTATGCTAAAGGGGATCATGCTGCTAAATATGCGGAGCATTTGATGGAAAATGTTCCTGATAATGTAGAAATTCTTGGTGAAGTTAGTGAATCTGAATTACTTTCGCTATATTCGAGATGCAGGGGTCTTATCTGTACTGCGGTTGATGAAGATTTTGGTCTTACCCCGGTTGAGGCGATGGCAAGTGGTAAGCCTGTTATTGCTGTAAATGAAGGAGGTTTTCGTGAAACAGTTATTCCAGGGACTGGAGTTTTAATCCCGGCTGATCTTAAATCTCTCATTGAGACGGTAAAGAGAGTTTCACCAGTTGCTGAAACTTATCAGGATGCCTGTCAAAAAAGGGCAGAACTTTTTGATGTTTCAAATTTTAAGCAGCAGTTTAAAGAAGTAATTATGAAAAGCATCACCTGATGGAAAACCAAGCATCTGCAAATCTCTATCCAAAATCTTATTTAATTAAAAATTGCATGTAGGATTAACCCATAAAAGCAAAAACCTTTTTCATTTTACATAATTCCTCAAACAACTTTCCATTCAAGCTTTGTACTAAAGTAACTACCACGATTGTTACCTCTCTTTGAATAATAATTACTAACAGAAAATACAGTATCCCACATTCCGCAGACATTTAATCAAAATAATATTTTTTATACTCAGGCCCCATCAAATTGATATTTTTTTAGAGTTGTATTATCCATATTGACGACTTTTGTAACAATATATGATCGATCTTCTAATATATATAGTTTAGCTTTAAATGTAATTAATTTAAAAAAAAAATCTGCGGATGACGGGGTATATGGGAAAAAATACAAATTTGTCATTTCAAACACTATATTGTCCTAACATAAATTGATCACTGGACGGTCTCTAATACCTAAATCTTATATTAATTAGACTCAAATGGATATTAATAAATGATCATCGAAAAAAGAAATAATTCTCAACCTTTAGTTTCTATTATTACTCCTTCATTTAACCAGGGTAAATTTATCCGTGAAACTATTGAATCAGTTTTATCTCAAGATTATGAAAACATCGAATATTTTATAATAGATGGTGGTTCTACTGATGAAACAGTGGATATCTTAAAAGAATATAGTAATCGCATAATATATGTATCAGAACCTGATGAAGGTCAGGCTGATGCTATCAATAAAGGTATCAGAAGAGCCAAAGGTGAGATAATTGGATGGCTTAACTCTGATGACACCTATGAGCCTTGTGCTATATCAAAAATGGTTGAAACATTTCTTTATAATCCTGAAGTTGATGTTGTGTATGGAAAGGCAAATCATATTCTTGAGTCTGGAGAATTTCTTGAACCTTATCCCACTGAAGATTTTGATTACAGAATACTTGCAGAACGGTGCTTTATATGCCAGCCGGCTGCCTTTTTTAAGAAAAAATGTGTAACTGAAGTCGGATTATTGAATAAAGATCTACAGCTTTGTATGGATTATGATTTATGGGTTCGGCTTGGAAAAAAATATAGGTTTATTTATATTAATGATGTTCTCGCAAATTCAAGGATTTATTCGGATAATAAAACATTTTCCAGAAGAGGAGAAGTATTCATCGAATGTTTAAATATGTTAACTTCTCATTATAGATATGTTCCACTTATAAGTGCTTATGTTGTTTGGAAAAATAAAACAGGTGTTACTTCATTTAAATCAATCATTATGTTCTTCATGCATTTTGTTTATTTAAATCGGAAAAATCCCGTTACATTTATCAGATATCTTTGGTTTTTAGTTTGTCCACACAGACGTGGTGGTAGGATAAAGATTGAAATTGTTGATCTTTTTATTCGATCTCTTAAAACAAAAGAATTGGCTGAAGAGATATAACTTAACAATCAGTAAACATAAGAAAAAGTAAGGTCAATATGTATTTAGTACGATCTCTTATGAGATAAATATCAGGTAATTATGAATACTCTATCCGGAAAAAAGGTACTTGTGACTGGTGGAGCCGGTTTTTTAGGCTCTCAAGTCGTTTTTGAACTTATAAAAAGAGGTGTTTCAAAAGAAAACATCATTGTTCCAAGATCAGCTGATTGTAATCTATGCATTACTGAAAACTGCCGTAAAGTAGTTGAAGGTATGGACATCATCATTCATCTTGCTGCAAGAGTTGGAGGAATTGGTTATAATCAATTGCATCCTGGCGAACTTTTTTATGATAATCTTATCATGGGGGTTCAGTTGATGGAGTTTGCACGTCAGGCCGGAGTTTCAAAGTTTGTAGCGGTTGGAACCGTCTGTGCGTACCCAAAATTTACACCAGTTCCTTTTAAAGAAGAAAATTTGTGGATGGGTTATCCTGAAGAGACAAATGCTCCATATGGACTTGCTAAAAAGATGCAACTTGTTCAAGGGCAGGCATATCGTCAGCAATATGGTTTTAATTCGATATACCTTCTTCCAGTAAATCTATATGGACCTGGTGACAACTTCAACCCTGAAAGTTCACACGTGATACCTGCATTAATCAAGAAATTTGTAGATGCAAAAGAGGAAGGAGCACCATCTGTTGTAGTATGGGGCACAGGATCTGCATCAAGGGAATTCCTTTATGTAAAGGATGCGGCAAGAGCAATTGTACTTGCGACTGAAAGATATAATGGTTCAGAACCTGTAAATATTGGTGCAGCTAAGGAGATTTCCATCAAGGATCTTGTTGTGATAATAAAAGAAAAGGTCGGATATACTGGTAAAGTTGTATGGGATTCTTCACGGCCTGATGGTCAGCCACGGCGCTGTCTTGACACGTCACTTGCGGAAAAAGAATTTGGATTTTTAGCTGAACATTCATTTGAGGATGGATTATCAGAGACGATTGAGTGGTATCTGGATCATAGGGAAGAAAAATAATGTTATTGGTTTAATGAATCAATAACTATCTTTTCGTATTCTTTTGCAAAAATAAGTTTATTTTTTGATATTTCTTTCATTATATCATCAGGACTGAAAATATTACCTGATTCCTGTTCTTCTTTGTTTATCAGTATCTTTGCAAGTTCTTTAGGATCGTTTGGTTTGAAAAAAATAGCATTTCCTGGATTTTGTTCTTTGTGTACTGGAATATCTGCAAGAATTATTGGAAGATGTAGTGATTTTGATTCTTCAACTGTAGTACTCCACCCTTCAAATAGTGATGGATTAATTACTGCAATAGCATGGCACATCAATCCTGTCAGGTCATTATATGGAACCATCCCAATAAATTTAAACTCATCTCTTACATCAAGATCATACACTCTTTTCATAAGCGAATTAAAATAGTCTGGATCTCTATAATCTGATGAGTTTCCGGTTGCAACAACAGTAACTGATTTTCCATGTTTTTTAAGGATTCCAAGTGCATCAATAATAACACCATGATTTTTGTGCGCCCAGAATTGGTTTGGAACAAGGAAATATCTATCCGGTATATCATATTGTTTCTTTAAACTATGGATATCGGGGATTTTTTCAAGATTGATGTTACCTGCGATAAAATGAAGAGTTTTATATTTATTTTTGAATTCTGGATAAAACTTTTCAGCATCTGATTTTGCAACATCACTACTGAAGATAACAGTTGTACATTCTCTACATATCCCTTCAAATGAATTATTCCTAAATTCCAGGTCCTCTGGTGAAAAAAGATCAGGAAGATATTTATGCTGAAAATCTGGAATCCATCCAATTTTGGGATGCGGAATCTCTCTTACAAGCGGGCTTGAATGTGACAATATCGAAATATTGTATTTTGACAATAGGTGTGTCATAATGATATCTTTCCCTGTTATCTTTATCAAAGCCTGCCTGAAAAGCCATGCTGGATGCGACATATCAAGAAAATGTGTTCTATAAACAGTTATCTCAGGTATTTTATTCAGAAATTCCTTATTTACATTATATCCGGTAAATAATGTCAGTCGTATTTTTCTATCAGGATTTGAATAAACTGCATTTAACAGATTTTGGTAATAATTAATACCCCCAAGCCAGTTTTTATCTTCTAAATTTAGAACAAATCCTACGTTTATCATAGTTTTTTAAACCAGGTAGCATATTCATTAATTCCCTGTTCAATTTTTATTTTAGGTTTCCATCCAGTGGCGTTTATTTTTGTCATGTCTGCAATATATCCCGGTGGATCTCCTTCTCTTATCAGATTTGAGAAATTGGATCTTTCAGATTCCGATTCCCCAAGTGCATGATATAACATTTCAATTATTGTTTTTATATCTGTTCCTGTTCCAGTCCCCCCATTGAATATTGGAGCAGATGTAGATGCATAAGATGAGATATGACATATAAGGTCTACTGCATCTTTGATATGTAACCAGTCTCTAATCTCTTGACCAGTACCATTGAAGATTCGATCATTATCTTTTGTTTTGATACAAACGTCCCAGAGGAGTTGTTTTTGAAGAGGAACTCCATATAATGAGAAAAAACGAATTATCGCTGCCCTCATTTTATATTGTTGTGCATATGATGAGATTAGTTCTTCACATATTTTTTTATGAGTTCCATACGGAGAAATCGGAATTAATTGCGCAGTTTCAGGAATTGGGAGATTTTCTACGGTTCCATACACTGCTGCACTTGATGGATATATTAGAATTGTATTTGCGGAGAAAAGGCGAATATATTCTAAAATTGTAAGTGTAGTTGTCACTGTTCTTTCAAAGTCTTGCATTGGATGTGTAATAGAGTAACCAACAGACCCACTTCCTGCACAATGAACAATCACATCTGGATTTTGGAGGTATGTTTGAAGGTTTTCCATTGTTATATCACATGAATACCAGTCTGCCAGGCCACTTTTTTGCCATTCATCACATGTCCAGAATCCATGGCCAATTCCAGTCACTCTGTATCCTGCTTTGTTAAATGCTTTCGCAGTATGTCGTCCGAGAAATCCAAACGCACCTGTTACTACTGCCTCTTTGTGCGTCATTGTTTTACTCCTAAAAATGAATACAGTCGTCCTGGCGTAGAGATATGATCACCATATACTTTGATGAGTATTTGTGGGATAAGATTGGGGAATGGAAAATGTATCATTTTAGCCAAATTATATTTTATATCATTTAATGTTTGAGGAAATCGATTTATATCCGATTCAAAGGGGTTTATTACTTCATTAAGTTTTATTCCAGCATTATTCAGTGATGAGATATAGTCCTTCAGAAGATATGCATTCTCTTTTCCATAAATATGATGAAGAGGATGATTATTAAGAAAAGTATTAAGATCATCAGGATGACTTATTACATGTTCCCTTGTTGCAATAAAAGCGCCTCCAGGTTTTAAAACTCTAGATAATTCACAGGCCATATTTTTTAGATCTGCTGCATGGTGAAGTACCTGACGACCGTATACGAGGTCAAATGAATTATCTTTGAAAGGGAGAGATTCTGCAAATACTTGTGTAACATGTATTGGCAAGTCTGTTTCAGAAATAATTTTTTTATCGAACCTGTCCCAACAATTTTGCTATTATCCGGTTCTCCGGCAATTACAGTCCATCCATCTTTTGCTAGAGCATACGACGAAATACCACGGCCGGATCCAATATCCAATGCAATTCCATGTTTAGCGGGTAGTTTTTTTTTGACTTCCTGCCATTCAGAACTTTTATAGAATCTTACTGCTGTCTCTGTAATTGGGTCATCATAGTAACATGCAATGAAGAGATCTTTATATTGTGGTTGATTTCTCATCCAGATTACTGCTTCTTCCCATGTTTTTAGTTTATCTTTCATTCTCAGGGATCTCCCTAATAATTTTAGCTGGATTTCCAGCAACAATTGTGTATGGAGGAACATCTTTTGTTACTACACTCCCGGCACCTACTATTGCACCTTCTCCGATTGTTATTCCCTTAAGAATGATACTCTGACAACCAATCCATACATCATCATGGATAGTAACCTCACATTCATTTAGATTAATATGATGCGGATGACCAGAAGTGATTATTTCTTTATAGTGATTGTGCCTGGCATTTGGATTTTGAGGGTGTGTATCATTATCAAAAATGTTTACATTGTGTGCAATGAGTACACGATTACCAATGGATATTTTTTTTGCAGACCAAATTTTGGTTCCTGCACCAATATAACAATAATCACCAATGACTATTTCACCTCCATGTGCAAAAAGTAATAATTCTCCTCTAATTGATACAAAATTCCCGATTCTGATACCATTAGAACTTTTTTGAAAGTTTTGAATTATTGACTCTGGAAACAGAGAAGAATTATCTCCAATTGTGTAGTATTTAGGTGATGATGTTACAAATCTTAAAAATATTTGATGGACTTTCAAATTTAATTGTATTATTTCTCTAATCATTTTTCCATCTCCATACATACCACTGCACGAGCAAATGCGCAGTAATCTTTTGCTTTCACATTACTAGTATTGATATCATAACAAATTCCTTCTTTTGCTTCATCTATATTTGAAAGTCGCCAACAATCTTTATCATAAATGAAAACAGTTTCTTTAATAGTTGTTGGATGAAATACGTCAATTATCGAGTCAATTCCTGATTTATCAAATACCTGGAACCACCCATAATTTTTTTTTATACCATAAGGAATTGAAAGAAAGAGTTTTCCACCTGGTTTTAATAATGAGTGTAATACTTTTATAAACAATAAATAACTCTCATAATCTGATTCTTTTTTTTGAGGATCGTTAGTATACAAAAGGGTATTATCTAAACCAACGTGTTCAAGTGTTGAAATACATGCGATACAATCAAAGAAGTTATCTTTCAAACATGTTTTTCGTAAATCTTCGTACACATAAGAAATACCATTCTGCCAAAATGCATCTCCTTCAGGAGCAAGTGTGGAAATAAAAAATTGTTTTGAAGCAAGTTTTGGATTTGTTATTAATGGTTTAAAATTTAATGCAGATCCTGCATCTAGCATCACAAGTTTCTCCAGATTTAGATTTGAAAATAACCATGGTATCTCTACTATTCTTTCATCTATTCTATAGCCATATCTATTGGTTCCGATTTTTTCTTGGAAATTATCGGCATTTATAACATCAATTATGGCTTTCCATTTATACTCATGGTATCCCAAAGACCATGGTATGGCTCCAGATTTTAAAAAGATGAATCTTTTTATTGATTTAACTGCTGTGGTGTTTGTTAGCAGGTTATAAAAAAAAATAATGAATTTTTTTATCATAGAATTCTACCAATAGTCCAATTAATCTTTGAAGAAATTTATTTTTCTGCCTTTTTACTATGCATATTGATAATCTTTTAAATACATTCAAATCTGCTTCACATTTTGTTGGAAAAGATATTCTCTTTCCTTGTACAAAATTAAATAATTCATTAACTTTTGTCTGATTCATGCTGCTATCTGTACAATGTGTTCCAGTTCCATCAAATCCTCCTACATATACAAGAGACTTTTTTGGGTGTAAAGCCAGACCTTGTTCTTTGAAAACTGAATACCACCAGAGAATTGCCCATGAACTATTTTTTCCATTCATTCGATCTATAAGCATATTATAGTATGGATAACTGTCATTCAGATCAAATTTGCGTTTTAAAGCCTTATCTGATAAGAGTTTTTCATATCCGGTTGCATTCCAGTCAAAAAATTTCCATGCTCTTTCCCATGTTGCCCAACCCCAGGATGATGTAAATGGCATAAGAACTGCATCTGTTTTGAATATTGTTTCGATTGGAAACATAAATCCTACAATCTGAAAAACCCGTGTCTCATCCTGATAATGATCAAGTCCCTGAAGCATAAAATCTATAAATGACGGACTTACAAGAAGGTCATCTTCGATAACAATGACTCTACCATATTGGCTACATAGTATTGTTACACCATCTACTATTGACTCTGCAAGACCAAAATTTCTATCTCTTATTATTATTTTAAGATTTAATCCTTTCTCAAAGGATTTCACAACTTTTATGGATTCAGAAACTTTTCTCTCCTGATCACTACTTTTTGGTCCATCACAAAAGACATATATTGTGCATTCATCAAGTCTAAAACATTTTGATATGGATTCAAGTACACTTTTTGTATATTGTGGTCTGTTATATGTGAAAACCGCTAATGGTGTTTTTCCGGGTTCATACATAGTGATATATGATTATTATTTGATGCATAGAAATATGAATGATTTGTTAAGCCTCTCTAAGCCTTTTAATCTATAAGGCATATCTCCTATTGAGAGTCAGAAATGTAACTGATAACTCAATATAATTAACATGCTGCTTTTACTATATCCTGCATCTTTCTGCACCAGATTTCAAGAATCAGTCCCTTAAATGATGGAGGTGTAGAAGTTCCATATGGATGTTGCCCTTTTGCTAAAATTTTTGCTGTTTTATTTCTAATAATATTCTTTTCAACAAGATAGCCATTTTCAAGGTATTCACCATAGGAATCAAAAAGTGCCTCTTCCCATTCAAGAACAGGAGGAGTGAATCCTTTTTTGGGGCGATTTATTACCCATTCGGGTAGAATCGGCTTTGCTGCTTCTTTTAGCCAGCCTTTAGGATTTATGTTCATGTATGGATTATTCTTCATCAATCCTATAACTGTCTCAACTAATCGGTAATCAACAAGAGGCAACCGAAGTTCAACAGATGATGCCATACTTAATCGATCTGCCTGTGTTATTCCATTTTCCAGGAGATAAGATTCACTGATTAATTTGGTAACTGTGATGTCGATCTGTTTCCAGGGCAATTTTTGGGAAAAAAATGTATATGGTTTTCTTTTATCCCATATTCGTCAGATGTCCATAACAAAATATATAATAGTAAACTATATAACT
>CAYSSW010000034.1:0-24279 GCA_964434005.1 uncultured Methanospirillum sp. | reverse complement strand
GGGCGGCTTGCGGAGGAGCGAAGCGACGGGGTGCGAGCCGAGCCAAAGGCGTCCCGGAAGCAACCTTTCCCCCCTCTCCCCTGGGGCTTGGCCTGGGGAGAGGGGAAGGGGGTGAGAGGCATGGTCGCAGGGGCGTCTTTTTACATTATCTTTTTAAAATAGAAACGAAATTTACTCCTTTGCAGAATCGGATGAAATAATTTTTTCTAACTTTTCGATCATCTCAAGACTCATCCCTCGGGTCCCGGCCAGCCAGAATTTATGGTTGGTAATATTCACACCGTAAATTTTCCGAAAAGATTTCTGAGATATTTTCTTTTTCTGAACAAACTCTGAAAGTCGTGTTGCAACTTCTA
Source organism: uncultured Methanospirillum sp. (assembly GCA_964434005.1). Classification (GTDB taxonomy): domain Archaea; phylum Halobacteriota; class Methanomicrobia; order Methanomicrobiales; family Methanospirillaceae; genus Methanospirillum. Next base: position 23,923 of record CAYSSW010000034.1, on the reverse strand, counting down.
ATACTTTTTTCTGTTTTTCTTTTGCGTAATCCAATTGAAGATTCATTACATTTGTAATAGGGATAGGGGTTTTATCATGATCCGGCACGGTCTGATCCTGTCCGGTTCGAATCGGTAAGGGTGTATCTAATATCCTGGCTAACTTATCTGCGAGGTGCGTAAGGCTTTCAGATGGCAAATTATCGAGAACATCTATTACTGAAGTTTTTAAATCGTTGGAATCAAGCCCAGTATGGGCTATTCTGATCCGTGCTGTTTCTGTCAGGTCCGGCTCTGTCCGGTCTGGACCGGCACGCAACCCGACAATAATTTTTCTTTCCGCTACATTGGAAATAGATCGGTTCTCCTCTTTCGCAATTTCTTGAAGGTGGGCGTACGTTTCTTCTGTGACATAAACAACCATTCTTCGTTTTGGTTTTTCCGGGGATTGCATACATATTATCGTGCAGGAAAACGATAACCTTGCCTGTCCGGTCCTGTCCTAACCTGTCTGCAAAGGCACGGTAAAATTTCTGACTATTTTTCAATAACAAAAAATGTTCTTGCGACTTTTGAAATGAGAAAACGTCCCACTGTGATCTTTTCTTCGGGATATCAGTTTTTTTATCCGTATGATTTATTTGAATCTCATATGAGGCGAATCTCAAAATATCGCCAATTTGACGAAATGAAACTGGTATGAATAAAGGAAGTACCGCGAGCTCTACATTAAGGGGAATCAATTTAGTGCCGCAGATAGGATGTCATAAGGTCAACAAAATTCTTTCATTGTAGGAAATTTTGCGCGAAAAAAAAAGAAGCGTATATAGGTCTCCGATTGATGATCATTTCTGAACAAAATGTCCAAGAATTATGACCGATTTTTAATCTTTTTTTGTTTCTTTGAAGTGAGCCGTTCTTTTTTTTGGTGGTTTACTATGATTATCTGTAAATCATTATGTGGATCGTGTAAGAGGCATCCACGATAATTGTATAGTTTGGTTATTGAGCGCCTTCTTTCGTCTGCCAATCCCTCTCAATTCACTCCCAGGAGATAACAGGAATTGAGGTAGATCTTGTTGATATCAAAGCAGGTATGGTACATTCTTAAATGAGATCATGAAAGAATTTTGTGTTTAATGACAGAATTCGAGATCATCTACTGAATAATGCCAAATAAATCCTGAAAAGTATAATTGCCAATAAATTAAGAGATAATCAGGTCATATTCAGATTTTAGAATAATCCATGGTCATGGTTGTAGAAATTAGACGGATCTGATAAGTCTCTGGTTTATTTTCTTCAGGTTTGAGGTTACCGGGTTATTCGTTCTATTCAAAAAACTTGTTGATTATATAGTGGAAATTGGTCCTTGGAAAACTATATGTCTGAAGTATTAACTCATATTCATTTGGAAGATGGTTTGTTGATGGCAGGTTCATCCGCTTGTAAAACCATCGTGTTATAATCCACCGCTTAATAAGATTAATGATGATTATAACCATATGCTTTGGCATGACCGATACTGAGATAACCGATATACTATTGGAAATAAATCCATGGTGGCGGGGGCTGTCAGCATCTATCGGCATAATAAGAGAGCAATACTTATTAAAAATAATAAAATATACAGAAACCGGAGAGATAACTGTCCTTAATGGGGTAAGAAGATCGGGCAAAACAACTCTATTGCATCAGACAATAGAATATATGGTAAAGCAGGGAAAGACCCAAAAAGTATCCTATTTGTAAACTGTGATGACCCGCACATTCAGTCTGTTCATTCACCTGATGAAATAGTAGATGTTTATAGACGTGAAATCTACGGCGGTGATGGAATTACCCTTGTTTTTGATGAAATTCAGAGTATTGATAATTGGGAGAGATGGGTTAAATCATGGTATGATATGAAGAAATATACAATAATAATATCAGGCTCAACCTCATCTCTTCTTACATCAAGTCTTGCTTCACTTATCAGTGGACGTTATCTCAAGATAACTGTATATCCACTTGACTTTTCAGAATATCTTACGTTTAAAGGAGCTGATATCCCCAAAGATAAATTAAGTATGAGAGCCGGACGGTTTGAACTTATTGAACGTCTGCGTAATTATATGAATGAAGGAGGATTTCCGGCCGTTGTTTTAATGAAAGATGAAAACCTCAAAAAAGAATTCATAACCGGATACTATAATACTATAATTTTTCGTGATATTGAACGAATTCATGAGATACGAAGTCCAAAAGTCCTGCATGATTTAATTGAATATCTTCTTACAAATACCGCGTTGCCCTTTTCATACAGCAAAATTTCAAAGATGCTTGATTCTGATATATCAACTATTAAAGATTATGTTGAGTTTGCAAATGAGGCATATCTGATTTATGAGTTGAAGACTTTTAGTTATTCAATCAGAGTGCAGAATGCAAGCCGAAAGAAGATATACGCAATTGACTGTGGTCTTAGAAATGCTGTCTTGTTTAGATTTTCTGATGATATCGGAAGACTTGCAGAGAATATTGTATATTTATCAATTTTAAGGAACGATCTTGATTTATATTTCTGGAAAGACAAAAATGAGGTAGACTTTGCTGTTAAGCACGATGATAATACTTTATCTGCGGTAAATGTCTGCTATACTGATGAAATTCCAGAACGTGAACTTAAAGGTCTGAATGAGTTCCAAGAAAAATTCACCGGTAAAACTAATAAGAGGATTATCATTACAAAGGATTTAGAAAAAAACGAAGATGGCATTTTATTCATCCCGCTTTATAAATGGCTTCTTGATGGAACTAGAGAGATATTAAAACCCGTTTAGTGTGAACCCTGTCAGTAACATTATTGAGGATAGTGATTAGCCCATTACAAAAAAAAGTATATCCAAGGCTATGATTATTAATTTGGGAAATCCGAATCTATCACGGTTTTAATCTCTAAACAAGATAGTGCTATTCTAATTTGTTTTACAATGGCTGAATAACCTGTAAAGATTGTATGAAAAGAGGTTTTTAATGTGGACTCTGCAAACTGTTGTTACCAAAACATGATCCTTGTGAAAGATTCTTTTCATAACTGTAAAAGGTTGTTTTATTAGAGATATGACTTATAATTGCCTGATTATGCCTTCTATTCTTGATTGATAGTGGATGATTCGTGTAGAATTTCTCATTATTTTTATTCATCGAATCCTTGGATCTTATTCTAAATTACTCCTGTCACGATAAACTTATCTCTCCTTCTTTTGAGAGATCAACCAGACTATCGTGTACATTTGCAGTTGCTGTCTGGATTCTGCAAATAATAAACATTCCTTATTGAATTGTGAATATAATTTGTATCTATAATGAGATTATTGGCCTTTTCGCCTTTGTTCTATCACTTTATTTTTATTTCTGTTGATCAACTCTGGATCTGAACGTGCATGACCTGATCTGTAGTAATAGATGATGTATCCTGAAGTCCTCCTCGTTTAATCTGATATCCCATCAGATCTATCTGTCATTGAAGTTCATTCCAAATTGCGTCTTCTTTTGAATTTATCATCAATCATTTGAGAAATTCTCAAATAGTTGATCTATTTGGAATTGAAGGAGAAAACCCTAAAAAGTGTTGGAAAGAGATGAGAAGATTGGCTTGTTTCTATAGATCCCAATTAAAAGACCCGCGTTGTAAAATAAGTAACTTGATTAGACGAGTCAGTGTGAGGCCTTCCATCCTGAATTGAATCATCTTGATATATCCAAGATAATGGGGATAGATACAGTCCAATCAATTAATTTTCAGCCTCACCTATTCGATCTCCAAGACTGCTTCTTTTTTGATATTGTAGTGAAAAGGTATAGAATGTAGAAATGGTTAATATTTAATCATCAAAAAAAGTTTGGGTTAATCGCTATCTGCATATAAGTGATCGCAGAAAAATGATGATTAATCTCCACCCGGAACATATTTAATATTGATTCTCTAAAGTAACAGTTGGAATTTTGCACTTTCACCTGTGTAGCCGGTGATGAAGTCCACCGTATAACCGCCTTTTGTGCTGATGACTTCTGCCCATGGAAGGGTTGGAATGTTATCTAAAGATGAAATTGAGAAAACTATTCAATATATAACTGATCGCCGGTGCAATAGTGGAGGGTATTGCTTTTACCAGTTGGATGAACCGAACCTCTCAGATACGTGGTATGCTCTTGGCTGCCTCATGGTACTTGGAAGAATAGAATCTGATCCTGTCACTGAAACATATCTCTACCGTTATCAACCGGATCCATCAGGTTCAGTTGGCCTGTACCGACTTTGGTATCTCTTCTGGTCATATCGGTATCTCACTGGAGAAGTCCCATCTGATTTAATTAGCAGGTTGTATGGAGTCTCTCCGCCTATCCCCAATGGTACCGGAACCATGGAAACATCTTCGGTTCTTGAACAGTTGTATTGTTACACTATACTTTGCACTGAAGCAGAAATCACCCTCTCAATTGAAATTAAAGAAGAGATAGTTCAGGCAGTGAACAGATGCCATCACTCAAAAGGAGGATTTGGAAGAGAAAAACCAACACTTATTGAGACCAGATATGCTGTTGCGATTCTTCGAGCTCTTGGAGTTCTTTATCCTTTTGATAGTATGGCATCCTTCCTGATTGATTGCACTGACATAGAATCTGGATTTGCAAATGTTTCTTCCTCACATCCCGGATATCTGGAACATCTGGACGCGGGTTTATCTCTTGTTTCCCTTCTTGACAAGCCTATTTCCGTCACAGGTGTGTGTAGCCGGTTTATTGAAAAATGCCGAAATGAAAATGGTGGGTACAACCGGTCAGGATTTGGAGGGAATGCATCACTTGAGTATACCTGGTATGCTATCAGATCTCTCTCCCGCTTAAACGGCCGTAACGGTTGGAGATGGTGAGTTTTTCCATTATTGTTTATCCGGAAATAAATAACTGTTCGTATCTTCCTGATGAAGAAGCGGATAGCAGAGACATGTCTGACAATATGGCATATTGAGATGAGATTGGCAAACTCTTTCACGTAGCCATGAACTTTAGGTATTCAATCACTAACAAAAATGTTTAATGGGAAAACGATATTGAGTTTACGTTAGCATCTCCATTGAAAAATCCTTCAATCATTTTTCATACTTTGTCTGACAAATATGTAGGATGGAATGTATAATAGTCAATTCTGATCTCTGCACCGGCTGCAAAACCTGTGTAAATATCTGTCCTTCCAAAATAATGAACTTTGATGAAAAGGAAGGAGTTGCCATCTTCAATGCTACATATAATGAAGCATGTATAATATGCGGTCAATGCTATGCAGCATGCCCGGCCGGTGCAATAACTGTTCCTGAATCCGGAACACTCCCGGCTTTCTCATCAAAAGAAAAACCATTAACTCCTGAAGCATTTGCATCTCATATCTTAAACCGGAGATCAATCAGGAATTACAAACCTGATGTAGTACCGGATGAAATCTTCCAAAAAATCTTTGACATTATAAGATATGCCCCAACCGGGTGTAACTTCCAGGAAATAGAATGGACGGTACTAAAACCGGCCTTGGTAAAGAAAATAGTAGATTGTGTCATAGAATGGGCAGAAAGTGTTGTAAAAGCCGCTCCGGACAGTCCAATGACACCATCACTTAACCTCTTCATAAATGACTGGAAGAACAATGGAATTGATCATATCTGTCGTGGAGCACCAAACCTTGTGATAGCATCAGGTCCAACAGGAAATCCATTAAGTCTGATTGATGGAACAATTGCAATGACTCATCTTGATCTACTTGCTCCTACATTTGGCCTTGGAACATGCTGGGCTGGATTTGTTCAGATGGCTTTTGCCGGTCGGCCGGAAATTGGTGCACAATTTGGAATTAAAGAAGGATATGCTCCGTTATCAGCGATGATGATCGGATATCCGGTCTACAAATATGAACGGATTCCAAAAAGAAGAGAAGTTGTAGTAAATTATTTATAACTTTTATGAAGTGATGTGATCTCTGAAGAAGACTTCTATCTTCTTTACAGCCATATCTGCTCTATCTGATGCAATAATGCCTGCATCAAAGTATGACTTTGCTGATGCCTTATCACCGGCAGTCAGTCTCTCTGCGGCAGCTTTATAGTTATTAACAACCTGGGTCATCTGATCAATATAATCATCATAACTAACTTTCACAAAGTCCATCTTCTTTGGAACATCAGTAAGTCTCTGATTGGCATTTATCATGTCTGACAGGACAAGGACCTTTTTTATAATGACTGCACCATCTGTATCCGAATTTAGAGCAGTAACAACATTCTTTTTCTCCTGCATCAGAGAGATCATAGGCATGACAGTATCACGAAAAGCTGCGTTTTTATCTGGAAGAGCAACCGTTGAGATAACTTCAGGGATAGTTGTCACTTCACCAGTCGGTGGAATAGTCCTAGAGGGTGTAACATTTTGAGTAGTATTCTCAGGAACTACAGAACCCTGACTCATGTTAACAGGAATCGTTTCTGTTGCAGTTTGATTCTCACTTAAGTTTACTTCTGTTACATTTTTATCTGTAGTGAGATTTTCCTCTGTGTTCGGAGTTACGTTTCCTACTGTCTGATTCTCATCAGTAACTGTTGCCTGAATATCCACAGGATCTATCCCGGTATCATTCTGTACACACCCGGCAAGTGCTATACATAGGATTAAAAGAATAAAAGCCAGTTGCTTCATACTACTTAATTGGTCTATGATGTGATATAAATAATAGACTTGAATAATCATATTTATGGCAGGTGAATTTGAACTTGAAGTCCGGGCAGTTTTATTTGACCAGAAAGGACAACTATTTGTTTTAAAGAGAACAGGAGGCAAATGGGAACTTCCCGGTGGAAAACCAGAACCCTCTGAAAACTTCGCAGATGCACTTGTCCGGATGGTAACTGAAACCACAGGATTTACAGTATTTTTACATGCAGCTGCCGGGACTGCTATGCAGAGCGTTGAGGCCAAAATAATAGTCCACCTGATGATGGTTGGAACCATGTTCTCCGGAGGACTATCCATAAGTCCTGATTATGAAGAATACCGCTGGGTAAGTCCTGTCGATCTGAAAGATCTTGACAAAGATGACTGGTTTTCAGAATACTGTAGTATGTTCCTTCTTGGTGGTGCTCCACCTGAAGAGTAACTATCTTTTTATCAGACAATTTTGCCGGTGAACTTCTTTATACTCCAAAAAGTCGGAGTCATCAACAGGCAGGCCCTGCATTATACGGGCAATATAGTCAATATTTGAAAGTACAAGGCCTCTATCAACAATTCCTGAATGCGCACTTACAAGAATCTCTGCATTTGAGTCAAGAATCGCCTTAAGGGTCGTTATATACCCAGGAAGATCTTTATCAAGAAAGGGAATTGGATCTTCTACAAGATCTCCCATGTAAAGCACTTTATCAATTATATCATAGCAGACCGCTGAATCAATAGTATGGCCTGGAGCATAGCGAAATACTATTCTCTCATCAACCAGAGAGAAAGAGCTCTTAAATGTCATATCAGGAAGTTTTTGTCTGACATTTCCACGAATCTTATCAGAATTTTCGAGAAGGTCTTTCTCCCATCGTTCAGATATCATGGCCGGGCAGAGATCATGTGCAATAATATGGCAGTTAAATTCTCCATTACCCCAGATATGATCCCAATCAGAATGAGAGTTAAAGACTATTAGTTCATATTCTCTGTTAAAAAGGGGCCTTATTGCTTCAATTGAGAGTGATCCAAGGTGTGTATCACATAAAACCTGAATATTCTTACCGGTAATCAGAAGAAGAGAGATATCATCGTCAAATGTTATCATCTGACATCTATTTGATATTGATTTAACAGTTGGTCCTGTCATTATGACTCAGTGATATGGATCTTACTTCGTCCACCATTTAACTTTTCAACCACTATTCTTGTCGGAATTCTATCTTTTAACGCCTCAACATGTGAGATTATCCCTATCTGGGTGCCTTCCTGTCGTAAACGTGATAAAGTGTCAAGGGCCAGATCAAGAGCCTCGGAGTCAAGTGTTCCAAAGCCTTCATCCAGAAACAGGGATTCTACTCTGATATTTTTACCGGCCATCGCTGATAATCCAAGAGCAAGGGCCAGACTTACAATAAAACTCTCACCGCCGGAGAGGTTTTTACTGCTTCTAATCTCATTTGCCTGCCAGCAGTCAATTACAAACAGTTCAAGTGCAGATTTGGGGTCTTTTCCCTGTTTTGAAGAGATAAGATTATACCTGTTGTCGGTCATCTTTTGTAGGTGAACATTTGCATTTGATAGAAGTAGATCAAAAGTAATTCCCTGTGCATATGTTCGAAATTTCTTTCCGTCAGATGAGCCTATAAGAGTATTAAGAAGTTCCCAGCGGTCCATCTCATTCTTCTCTTTTTCAAGTCTACTTTCAGCTAATTCTCGTTTTTTCCGGTTTTCTCTATCGATCTCAATTTTATTATCTCTCTCTCCAATTGTTTTAATAATTCCATCACGTTGGTTTGAAAGGCCGGTAATTTCTGATCCTATTTCAATTGAGGAATTTTCTGTCAGATTTTTGTCTTTTAAGGCTATAATTGCGGTGTTAAGGATTTTTATCCTGTCTTTTATTGCAGTTTCGCGATCATGGAGGTCGTTTATCTGCTTTTCGAGTGCTACAAGTTCATCATGTTTCAGTAATGCAATGACATAATCTTCTTCACAAGAAAAGCCTGATTTATTTATTAAATTTAAAAATGTTATGTTTTTGGTGTTAATTTCTTTTTCGAGTTTTCCAATATCCACTGAAAGGTTTGAATGTTGACCACTTTTCTGGAAAAATTTGCCCGATATTTCATCATATTCCTTATCATATAGTTTTTTTTCGGTCTCTGCTTTTTTTACCAAATCGTTGTATTCTTTCTCAATGATATCAGGATTTTTATCGCTGAATAGATTAGATCTCTTGGTTTTCAATGTTTCCAATTCCTTGGAAGCAGTCTCTTTTTCGTCCTTGCTCTTTGAAAGATCAGTGGTCTGCTTTTCTAATGTAGTTTTGAGATTTTGTATTTGTTCTTTGAATGCAGTATCATAGTTCTGAAGTGAAATTAAATCATCATTATTCTTCTGATATAATTTGTTTCTTTCCTCAAGCTCATTAATGAAGTCACTATCTGTTTTTACTGTATCAAGGATATTAAATGGAGTTATAAGTTCTTTTAACCGTGAACGTATATCGGTATAATTTTTTGTCAGGGAATCATGATATTCAAGGCGGTTTTTATATTCAACTTGCAATAGGGATTTTTCGCTCTCTATTCGTTTTTTCTCATCTTCTATCTCTTCAAATTCAGCCTTTGTAGATTCACCGGCTTTCTGTGCCGTTTCAAGCTTTTTCTGATAGTATATAATCTGTTCTCGAGTACCTGAAATGTTTTCCAGCCGTGCTTCATAATTCTGGATTTCTATTTTAATGTCAGTATCAAAATTTTGGCCTGTCTTCTGGAAAAGTTCGTGTAACTTTTTATTTTTAGATTCAATTTCAGATTTATCAATAGTGCATTCCTTACTTTTTAAATTACAGGTAGTATTATTTTCAGTAATTTTGGCTTCAACTTCACGGATATTTTTACGAATTGACTCAGAATCAGAGCCTGGATCAACAATTTTTGGTTGACTCTTGACATATGGATGGTTAAGAGCTCCACAGAGTGGACATGGTTCATTATCGATAAGTCTGGCTCTCTGTTCATTAAAACTATAAATTTTCTCAAGATTTATCTGATCTGATAATTTCTTCTCAAGATCTTTCTTATTTAAATCAAGAATTTTTGTGTCATTTGTTAGGGTTTCTATAGTATCATTTCGATTAGAAATCCGAGTAGAAATATCCATAATTTCAGTCTTTAACCGATCTATATCTTTGAATGTATTCAAAAGGTTTGAATATCCCTTTTCCGCATCGATAATATCTGATAGATCTGAAAATTCCTGCCCGGAAAGGAGATTTTCTATCTCGTTTTCATATTTTAAGATCACATTTCTTTCATTTGTAAGAGTATCTGATGCAAGTTTTGACCTCTTTTCAGTCTCCTCGATATTTTTTACTGCCTTTATTATATCCTCATTAAACTGATCTATCTCTTTTTTCTTCTTGTCGATTGTTGTAAGTGTTTCAGTTGAGTTTTTACTTATCTCTTTTATCTGTTCGAGAATAGGTGAAATACCCTTATCTACATCATTTTCTTTAAGGTATTGTTTTGATTTATTTATTTTATCCTGGTTTTGCTGGCATTTGTCTGTTATATCTTTTTGGTCTTTTCTGGTTTTTTGTTCATCGGCAAGAGCCAAGGAATATCGTGAGGCAAGGTCATCAAATCTTCGTTTGGCACTTGATATTTTATTATCAAGTCCCTTCACATCGTTAATTAAAATTCTTTGTATCTCCTCTTCTTCTCTTTTTATCTTAAGATTTTCTTCAGATGAACTCTTTTTTTCTTTGGCAGTGTTTAAATCTTCTTCAAGGTTTTTAAGTTCTGTTTCAAGAGTCTTAAGATCCTTTGTCTTTTCATCCCTGTCAATTCTTGAATTTTTTAATGTTTCATATAAAACATTAGAACTGCTGGCCCGCTTTCCAGCTTCAAGTTTATCTATATCAGGCTTTGTATCCTCCTTTTCCTCAACAATTTTATTATATTCATCATTTTGTGCTGACAGGTCTTTTTCAGCCTCCTCTATATCTTTGAGCCACTTCAGTTCATTATTCCTTGTTTCAAGAGTTCCTGAAATATTATCACGCTCAACTGAAAGGGAGTCGATTTGTTTTTTTAAATTTGAAACTTCATCTTCAGATAAGACCGGGATATGAGAAATCTCCGCAAATTTTTCATTATAGAGGGCTTTAGCCTCCGAGGCCCTTGCCTGCACCTTTTTTGAGATCTCTCCATAAATTTCTGTTCCGGTAATCTGCTCTAAAATTTCTGCTTTATCTTTGCTTTCAGCGTTAAGGAAAGCTGTAAATTCACCCTGTGCAAGCAGCATTGATCTTGTAAACCTTTTAAAATTCAGGCCTGTTATTTCTTCTATTAGACTATCGCAATCATTTGTTTTTGTTGCAAGAGGTTTTCCATTACCATCATCGATCTCGCGTTGTGGCTGTTGGAGGTTTCCATCCGGGGATTTTCCTGCTCTGTGCTGCTCCCATTTACACCGATAGACTCCTTTTTGCGTAGAAAATTCTACTTCAGCAGAGCATTCGTAGCAGGATCTTGTCATGATTTCGTTTTGGCTTTTTGTAATATTACCAAGTCTTGGAGTTTGTCCGTAAAGAGCAAGACAGATGGCATCAAGTATTGTGGTCTTACCAGATCCTGTAGGGCCGGTTATTGCAAAGATACCTCTGTCTAATTCAGATGTAGTGAAATCTATTTCAGATCTCCCATAAAGTGAGTTCAGATTATTAAGCCAGACATGTAATATCTTCATGTTTTCACCTTATTGTGCATTCTTGTCCTCCTCATATATTGAGGTTAAAATTTCTTTAAACGCCGAAATTAAAGACCCTCTTTTTTCAACTTCAATATTATTATCATCAAGACAGTGCATAAAGACATCAAGTTCAGACAGTTCTTCAAGAGGTTTTGTTTCTTTCAAAGGATTTATCTCTTTTGAGGTTTCTTTTACCCAGACAATCTCAACATTTTTTGATTCTGTCATCAATTTCAGGTTTTCCTTTTCAGATCTTGATGTAAGTTCTGTGAAATCAATCTCTACAAATGTCTTTTTCCCCTCAGAAACAAGTTTTGTAATCTCCGCTGTTATCTCCTCGTAGGTTCCATTAAGTGATACCAATGATGTGAAAACCGGGACAGGAATTTCTCTGATAACGATTGGTAATCCAGGATTTAAGACAATTGACAGGATACATTTCTTGTGAGTATCTGAAAAGCCTGATGCAAGTGGGGATCCTGAGTAACGCCGTGTTTTGCAGCCTGCTACTAATTGTGGTTCATGTAGATGTCCAAGTGCTACATAATCAAAGATTTCAGGAAATGCATCTGCACCAACGCCAATACAGCCTCCGATTGAGAGATCCCTGACACCATCACCATCATGTGTTATTCCACCGGCGGCGAAAAGATGCCCGGTTGCAAGGACGATAGCATCATTATACTTTGATTTTATTTTTTCTGCATATTCTGCTATATTGTGGTAATGTGTCTTTATACCAAGAAGGGCCTTTTTATTTTTATCATCATCTGATTCTCCAGGTTCTGAAAGCCGGATGTCTCCGGGCCTTAAATACGGCACTCCACAGATGATTAGATTCTGACCATCCGGGTGTATTACAAAGACTTCATCAGCAGGATTGTCTGTTATTGACCCTACAACATGGATATCAAGTACGTTTAAGAGGTCTTTCGGGGCCTGTAAAAATGAGGGTGAGTCGTGGTTTCCAGCGATGATTACTACTTTGCATTTAGAGATTATTTGACTTAAAAATTGATAGTACAGATTTAATGCTTTATTAGAAGGAGTAACAGTATCAAAGATGTCACCAGAGACTATGAGGAGGTCATATCTTTCTTTAATTAAGAGGTTTGATAGCCAGTTTAAGAATTGTTCCTGCTCATCATAACGGTGATTTCCGCCAATTGTTGCACCTATATGCCAGTCAGAGGTATGTATTATCTTCATGTTATCGAAGAGATTCAAAGTAGCATATTGTTTGTAAAATTAAAAAACATAATGGGTTTGAGATAATCGTCAAACCTATATTTGCCCGGAGAAAGAATTTTAGTAGTAAGCCATGAATTCATAAAATCTCACAAGAGTATCAGCAAAGACAATAATCCATCAGGACAATAGATAATCAGGAATATCGATGCCGGAGTTAATGCTTCCAATTGGGATTCAATCATTTAAAAAAATAAGGACAGAAGGATATTATTATGTCGATAAGACAGAATATGTTGCAAAACTTGTAAATTCTGGCAGTTATTATTTTCTTTCAAGACCCCGGCGGTTTGGAAAGAGTCTCTTTCTAAATACTATCACTGAAGCGTTCTCCGGTAAGAAAGAACTCTTTGACGGGTTGTACCTTTCAAAACCAGAAGCAAACTGGGATTTTTCAGGATATCCGGTTTTGCGAGTAGACTGGTCAGAGGATCCTCCTGTAACAGTAGAAGAGTTAAAGATACAAATCATTGAAATGATAGATAAATGGGCGAGAATATATGCTATCTACCCTGTCGAATCAACATTTGGTAAGAGATTCATATCATTAGTTGAACAAATTCATGAAAAGATCGGAAAACCAGTCGTACTCCTAATAGATGAGTATGATAAACCAATCCTTGATCATATAGAAGATCAGAAATTGGCAAATGATATGAAAGAGACATTAAAACGGTTTTACACCTCAATAAAATCCCTTGATGAGCATCTAAAATTTGTATTCATTACCGGGGTATCAAAATTTGCAGGTGCAGGTATTTTTTCAGGGCTCAATAATTTAAAGGATATTACCCTTTCAAAAGATTACTCTGCAATTTGTGGATACACACAGAATGAACTTGAAGTAACTTTTGCCAGGCATCTCATTGATAAAGATTTAAACCAGATTAAAAAATGGTATGATGGTTATAGCTGGACGGGGGTTAATGTCTACAATCCGTTTGACATTCTACTTTTTTTATCAGAAGATGGTAGGTATTCTGACTATTGGTTCAGATCAGGCACTCCTGAATTTATAACAAAAGTGCTATCTGAAAAATCATTCTCTCTTTCGAACATAAGAGAGTTAAAATTGGATGAAGATTCATTAGATTCGTTTCAAATCGACAACATTGAGCCAATAGGATTATTATTCCAGACAGGATATCTGACAATTACCCGGGTATTATTAAGATTTGATAATGTACCTCAATATCTTTTAGATTTACCAAATATGGAAGTCAGGTTAGCCTTTTCAAAATTATTAATTAATTTATATACTGGAAAATCTCCGATAGGCAGTATTGGAACTCTTATGGACGGATTATATTTAGATGATCCCTCTCTTGTAAACGAGGCATTTTCTGCATTCCTTAAATCTATTCCGAATAACTGGTATACAAATAACCCAATATCAGAATATGAGGGCTACTATTCAGCGGTCATTTATGCATTCCTCTTTGGTTCTGGATTTATGGTCACGGCGGAAGATCCAACATCTACCGGAAGAATTGATTTATCCCTCAAAACAGATACTGCTGTCTGGATCTTTGAGTTTAAGATTAATGGGTCTGGTAGTGATCCATTATTACAGATAAAAAAGAAGGATTATGCGGGAAAGTTTAAAGCTGAAGGAAAGATTATTCATGAGATTGGAATAACGTTTAACTCTGAAAAAAGGGAGATTGAACGCTTTGAAGTCAGTTGATTAAGAAAAATTTCAAAAATCCCCAAAAACAGTTATAAATATACAGAACACTTCAATATCACTATGCAAACAATCCCATCAGTTGGATTCATCGGAATAGGGCGAATGAACCGTATAATCCTCAAAGGCCTATTAAATGCAGGAGTATTAACCCCTTCACAAATAATCTGTTCAACAAGGCGGCCGGAGACAATAAAAGACCTCTCCGAAGAATATCCGGACATAAAAATAACAAACGAGAACAAAATACCAGCGACCTGTGATCATATTATAATCGGAGTCAGACCATCAGAAATGGTCTTGGCTCTAAAAGAAATCTCACCGGTTATAAACAAAGCATCTCATATAATATCAATAGCAGCAGGAATATCAATAGAATCCCTTGAAAAAGAATTACCATGCCAGATTACACACATTCTTCCATCAGTCCCAATATCAGTATGCTCTGGCGTAACCCTTATCGCCCATTCACAATCAGTATCAGAAGAAAATATCAGGTGGACAGATGAGAGTTTTAATAAAGTTGGAACGGCGGTAACCATTGACGAAGCACATTTTGAAATCGGAAGTGACCTCATGAGTTGTTCACCGGCCTTTTTTGCTGTAATAGTGCATGAACTCTCAAAAAGTGCCATGAAACATGGTTTTAGTGAAGAACTTGCAACTAAACTTGCAACGGCGGCCTTTGCAGGAACCGGAAAAATGCTATCAAATGGCTATTCCATAGAAGAAATCCCTAAATTAGTCGCAACCCCTAATGGAATTACAGAAAAGGGCCTTAAAGTATTAAACGAAGAAATGCCTGTCGTCTGGGAGAAGGTAATTGGCATGACCTCAAAAGAACATGATGAAATAAAAGGAAAAGATTAATCCTCAAATGTCATCTCATCAAGGAATGGAAGGAGTGCTGTTACAAGCACCTTTCCATCGTGACTTCCAATCTTCACAATTTTAACAACCAGCGGAACAGAATCAAGAGCATCATCAAAAACAGGACTCATTTCACGTTGAAATTTTAAAAACTTCTCAACCAAGATGAAAGGGCGTTCATCCTCATTGTAACCCCCGAAATCCCTAAGATCTTTCTCATAAGTTGAATTCTCCACGAGATCCTTCTCAAAATATAAAACAATCAGTATCTTTTCCTTTCCGGCAATATATTCAAGATCCCTGATATCAACATCAAGCCCTATTGATAGTGCAGATGACTTTGTAATCATTGGTTTATACTTCATTCTTCACCCTAAACCCTGCGTATGAATAGCCTCAATAACACGTTCCAAAACCTCGCGGCGTTTTTCAGACTCGCGTTTAACCTCTATTAAAATTGAGTAGATCTCTTTTTGGGTCTTTTGGTTCTGCTTCTCAACCTTAATGAGTTCTTTCATATACTCAAGGGCAAGTTCTGACCTCTGAAACATCTCCTTCTGGAAATCCCCAAAGTGTGCTTCAAAATTTGTAAACTCAGAAGTATAAGCCTGCTCCTTTACATCAATAGAAGATACCTCAATAATTGGTTCATCTTTTGCATATAAAGACTCAACAAATGACTTTAATGCTTCCTCATCTCCCTCAGCAATAATTCGTACCTGCCCGGATGGAAGATTCTCAGAATATCCAAAAATACCAAACCTATTTGCCATCAGGCGGGCAAACCCACGGTAACCCACACGTTGAACCCTGCCTGTTACAAGAATCTGCAATCGTTTATGCATAAGGAACTATGTATAACTCTTAAGAGTCCAAAATGAATTAACTTTTTCCAAAAAGTATGGATTAGTCAAGAGCACTAATGTCTATCTCAACACCGGCCACACTGTGATCAAGTGAAAAAGCATTAAGCACTGCCGGGTGAATCTCTCCAAACACTCCAATAACCTTACCATTAAACAAAATGTCCGCACGCCGTCCTGGTATAAATGCAGGATCAGCACTTTCACGGACTGTATACATAACTCCAAGTTCATGTAGCACAGAATCTGCAATTGCATAAGCTTCTGAAAAATCAGCCCCCGGGTGAGTGGAAGCAAAAGCAAGGCCTCGAAGAGTTAATGGTTTACCATCAACAATCCGGACAATATCGCCGGTATGGAAGATCTTCTGTGGAAGTTCACGCATCTTATTAAATCGAAGCAGATCAAGCAGCATTGGAAGAATACAGGTCCGAACAAGGGTCTGTTCTTCACTAATCGGGTGAAGCACACGAAGCACATCACCGGTCGGCTCTCTTTGCATCCCGGTAAACAGAACACCATCACTTGTAAGTGTTAATGGCATTACCTCATCAAAAGAAAGCCCTGTTGCAATCTCACGGATAATACGGGCTTTAGTCATTATTGGATGCTCTTTGCCAAGTGAGAAGATCTTTGGCACTGTTCCTTCCATCTGATTGTACCCATAGGCAATCGCTACATCCTCGTAGATATCCCAGTCATGCATGATATCTGCCCTGTAACATGGAACACTGACCTCAAGTATCTCTTCAGAGATGACCTTAACCCCATATCTCATCTTCAAAAGAAGATCGCCCATCTCTTTTGCAGAAAGTGTAAGGCCGATTAACTTATTTGCACCGCTGACTGAAATCCTCCTGATTGATGAGGAAAGATTTGGCATAACTTCAGTATTTGCGCTTTTCACCTCAACAGTTTCGCATCTGCCTCCGGCTGTTATTAAGGCAGTTGCAAGGACAAGTAATGCAGTCTTAACTGCACGATCCTGTGTTCCGGTTACATCAATCAGAAGATTAGTAGAGGCTTCTGTTACACGGGTCAGTTCACCGTTGATAATTGGCGGAAATGAAAGCACTTCTCCATTTGCATCCTCAATCAGCGGCATTAATGGTTTATCTGCAACAATATGTGCATAATCCTTACCCTTAGGGTGCTTTTCAAGAATCTCTGAAAGCGTCAATTTTTCGGTAAAATCAAGAGGAACAAAAGATCTGTCAGGTTTAGAACCGTAATATCTGAAAGGCGGAGTCACCTTATCAAGATCATGAATCCCGATTGCGACCTTTGACCTTCCCCGGCCGACTACCCAGTGGAGAGCCTCTTGAACTTCCATCAGACTTGTTATCATCTCATTATCAAGTTTGATATCTCTGATAACCGCTGAACCAAGGAATGGACGAATTCCATCGAGGTTTTTGTCAACTGTAAAGACAACTGATGACGGGGTAGTTACATATTTCTCTTCCCCAAGTTCAATCTTGAGAAAACCCCGCATTGCTCTCGCAACACCTTCGGTAGAATAAAGATCAACACGTGACGGGAAGAACTCCACATCAACACTATCTTCAAGGACCCGTTCAACTTCAGAGCCAATCATCGGAAGATTGTCCATTATTGTCTGCCTGTCTGTTCCTGAAAGACGTTCAAGATATTTGTATGGAAGATTTACAATCGGCATTATACCCTTCCTCCTTTAGTCACCGGTGTTTTTCTAATCCAGTCAATATCACTCTGGCATAGTCCTCTTATATCATTCATAGCCATCTTAAGCATAGCTACACGGCTGGCTCCTAAACCCCATGCTAGCACAGGACAGGTTATACCCCATGGAGCTGTGACCTCTTCACGAAATATTCCTGCTCCTCCAAGTTCAACCCAGCCAAGGCCATCAATATATACTTCAGGTTCTACACTTGGCTCTGTGTATGGGAAGTAGCCTGGTCTGAATCTGACCTCATTAAAGCCCATCCGCTGATAAAACTCCCGAAGAAATCCAAGAAGATCACGGAAGGTGAGCCCTTCATCCATCACAATGCCTTCAAGTTGTTCAAATTCAGGAAGATGTGTTGAATCAATAGTCTCTCTCCGATAGGCACGGCCTACACAGAATACTTTTTGTGGGGGATTCTGGTTGTGAGCAATATGCTGAATTGTAAGGGAGGTTGTATGAGTTCGAAGCACTGTGGTCTTTGCCTTTTCAGGATCCCAGATTCCACCCCAGCCTGTTGAAGAGGTGTCACCACCGTGTTCATGCATATCGCGGATTTTTTCCCATCCATCAGGAATTTCTGCCCGGCCTTGTAAATGGAAGGTGTCCTGCATCTCTCTTGCAGGATGATCCTGAGGCTGAAATAATGCATCAAAGTTCCAAAAGCCTGCCTGTACTACCGGGCCATAGAGTTCTGTAAAACCCATCTGGAGGAATATATCTCTCATCTCATCGATAAGGCGTTGATAGGGGTGAATTTTTCCAGGATAGATATGTTTAGGTTTTTTGTTTATATCATACCGGCGAAACTCAAGTTCTTTCCAGGCCCCGGATGTAATCTGATCACTTGTAAGCGTCCCGGTCTCTTCTTGTAATGAAAGTCCTTTTGCTACAAGTGCTTTTCCGGCGGGTGTGATACTTATTGAGTAAATTACCTTTTCAGATTCTGATGCAAGTCCACGTTTTACAAGTTCTTTTGTTACAGCAGCCGAAACTCCGATTGGATTATTAAGAGCCTCTTCAATCGGACTTAACTGGGCGTCAGCTGTTTTGATAATATTTCCATTTTCAATCTTAATCCAGCCAAGTTTTTTCATCCAACCAATTCCGATTTTGGAGAGTGGATTTAAGTTCAGATCTTTTACTGGAATTGAAGAGTCAAATGAGTTATAAAGTTGACGTTCAGGGAGACCTTCA
Source organism: uncultured Methanospirillum sp. (assembly GCA_964434005.1). Taxonomy (GTDB): domain Archaea; phylum Halobacteriota; class Methanomicrobia; order Methanomicrobiales; family Methanospirillaceae; genus Methanospirillum. The sequence goes on along the minus strand of CAYSSW010000034.1, from coordinate 4,863 downwards.
GACTTATATTTTTGTCCTTCATCTGTCAGAACAAGAAAAGCATCGACATCTCGGTAGATTTTTGCAAGGTCTTTTTCAGAGAGCAGACCTGCATACTGAATTACAGCATCAGGTGATCTGTCAAGTTTTTTTCCAAGTTCTTCAGGTGTTGCAGTATCAAGTTCAGATAGAATTTGAAGCAGCCTTTTTTCATTGAGTGTTAGTTGCATATTAGTCAGTTTTTGTTGTTTGTCCATTAAGTGATATTATGATGATAATACAATGGTGCCTATATATTTTTTTTAGTGTAGCATAAATAATTGGATATAATCAGACTTGGTTCAGACTTTTCAGGCTTTTTGAATTGAGTGAATTTCGTCAGTTGCAAGTGCCATCTTTTCCTTAAAGTCGGCAAGGAAATCTGCAACACGTTCTGATGCCTGCTTTTTACAGTTTCCACAGAGAAGTTCTCCGGCCTTACATTGCCGTTCAAGTTCTGCGAGTTCGTCATCACTATCAATGAGATGATAGAGATTTAGAAGGTAAATAGGGCATTTTTCAGGTTCGCCACCAAGTTCTTTCTGCTCCTGAAGAGTCATTCTCCCACCGGTCAGAGCAGACATTATCTTTTTGTGGACTGTTTTTTCATCTTCATAAAAGCCTATGATACTTTCAGGAACACTTGATGACATCTTTCCACCTGTAAGCCCTGGCATAAATCTGTGAAAGGTTGCTGATGGTGTAATAAAACCTGTTCCGCCAAGTTTTCTCTCAATACTTCGAACCTTTGCAGATACATCTTCAAATGTTAAGCCAGTTACATCAATGTGCGCATCATAATGTTTGCATCCTGGGAAAGCCTTTGCAATCGTATTCATGGCATTCTCCGGTGCTTCTTTCAATCTTACGCTGATATATGATTCCCGGTCTTCGACTGTAAACATTCGGAGTTTATGAGCAATTCCTCGTGTAAGCCTGATATGTGGATCCTGATCAAGGCCTACAGGGACTACTGTTGGCGCTGGTTCTCCTTCTACCTGAGGATGTAAAATATCTGCCACTTGAGTCAGGATAGAAAAGGCATGTCCAATGTCTGTTTCGGGAGTAAAACCATATATTGCAGATAGTTCTGAAAAGTTTACCTTTGCGGATGCTTCAAATGCAAGGTCCTGAACGACACGGTTTTCAGTCTGGCGGTAGGTTGTTCCTTTAAATCCAAGTGCATAAAGGCATGCAAGGTATTCGTTGCCATATTCTACGCATTTATCATAGGATAATCCCCTGACAGCATGAGCTTCTCTGTCAGCAACACATATATGAGCACTTCCACCCTGCATCACATGCCAGACAACTTCCTTCATTACCATGAGATGACCCATATGAGGATGCCCGGAGGGCATAAATCCGGTCATTATGTGAAAAGGCGTCTGATTTTTGATGGCGTTTACAATTTTGTCATAATCACGGTGCCCAAAGACAATTCCACGCCTCATGAAATATGGAAGATCTGGTAGTTTGGTGATTATCTGGTCCATATGTTCAATTCCGAAATCTTTGTGCAGGCGCTCAATATCTATTGACATGTCAGAGGCCCATGGGTTAATTACCTGATTATTATCGGTCATATCGGTCTGATTCTCGCTAATTTTATCGTTCTTACTATTGTTCATAGTTTTACTCTTGCAAATTCAATGTATGCTATTCCATCATTATGAATACAGGCAAAAAGCATCTTTTTTCTGACACTGTGTGCCATCCGTACAGATCTTGAGACTTCATGCATCAGAAGAGTAACATTTGGTGTTATTGCCTGCGTCAACATTTCAGAGTGACTTTTTGGCCCAGTGTATACTCTGAAGTGATGTCCAAATTTATAGCCAGTCTTTGGGATGTAACCTTCCTTTCTTAGATCACGATATACCTGAAGTTTTTGGGCAATTTCAGGATCAGAGTTCTCAACAAGTGCGCGATATTCTTCTTTTGTTATCAGGTCTTCTCCATTTTTAACAGAGAGAAGGTCTTTTTCCATGAGATAAATTCCTTCAATTGTTGATAGAATCAGCCTTTTATCATCAAACCGTTTTCCAAAAAATGCAGTATCATATCCGGATCTGTCATCCGCCGGAATGATTACAGATGTGGTTGTAAGGAGGCCTTCAACTGGTGTAAGTAGGTCTTCTCCTTCGATAGGGTTTAGTTTACTTATCTTTACTTCATAATAAGTGAGTTCAAATTCATCATCAGCAACGGCGAGGATGTGTTGTTTTCGCATATTTGCTGTTGTGGTAACTTCTTTATGAAGTATGGAAAAGTCAATCGGGCATCTTTCGGATAATACTCGTACCATGTACTGTGATTCGCCTTTACCTGGTTTTTCACCGCGGCGAAATACACGAAAGTCATGTGGACCTGTCTGGACTACATATCCGCGTTCTCTAAGATCTCTATATACCAAAAATGAACGTAGAAATCCGGGTTCTTCTGAATAGAATTCAAGTAATGATTCAAAATTTTGGCCAGGTATTTCGATTTTCCCGCGATAAAGAAGATATAATGCTTCGATTGGAAAAAGCCTGAGGCCTCCCTTTTGTGGTCTTCCAAATCCACTTTGTTCATAAATCGCAAGGCCTTCTTCACCAAGAAGGACCCTGCTGTCTTCTATCCTTGCTTTCACTTCTTAGTTAAAGGGTCCTGATAGACAAAAAGGATTAGTAAGAGGTCTTTTTTTTTATTAACTTTAGGTCGAAAGTGCATAATTTACAAATTCAATTGGCATTTCAGTTTTTTGAGAGATTTCCTCTGGAGAGAGTCCGTTTTTTGCAAAGCGTCTGACTACTGTTTCCATTGACTCGCCTACTTCAACTAAATGCCCGGCGGGATCGAAAAATCTGATTACCTGCTGATGCCATGGAGCGGTCTTAATTGTATGCAGAAGTTTGAGATTGAACGCTTTTGCATCTGTTACAAAACCCTCAATATCATCTGTTTCAAAATATACTTCATAGTCCGGGCGCTCAGTTTTTTCAGGATGTTTTCCGGAGTACATTAATTCACCGGCAAATGGAGCATCCCACAATGATAAACCACAGGTAAAGGATACCATGGCCCCAATATCGATTTGAATCTCAAGTCCGAAGAGTTTCTGATAAAATTCACGGATTGCCGGAACATCATCACAAAGCAAAACTACTGATTTGTAGGAGATCATACTACTAATAGGAATTATAAATATAATATAGTAATATTATAATGGTTTTATAATACTACTATAGTTTCATAGCGACATTATGTAGTAATATTGCTATTATTGTTGTTCTCTAATAGTTTGTATTAAATCTAAAGATTTCATATCACAACCAAAGTCAAAGGGCGCTATGATCAGGCCCCAAAATAAAAAGTTTCAATCCGGGCTCAAATGAAAAATTGTAATAATCTCTGTATATTTGACTTCCGATACAAAAATATGCTCAAAACAAGTCTTAAAAACATGGGTCACAACTTTTTTGTTATACGCAATCATATCAAAAGAATATAAAGGAGATAGGACAACCTAATAATGATACTTCGCTTGCCCCCCCGGAGTATGCCACATGTTAAGATAACATCTATGATGTAAATAACGTCTTAATCATGTGTTTTCGCGGGGTTGTTCGGAGGACATGAATGAACGCACGATTTACAGTTGTCATGTTAGTGCTTCTTGCACTTGCACTTGTGGCACTGCCAGTATCTGCAGATATTAACAAGATCAACGCAGGAGGAGAAGTCTTCCTTGGAGAAAAGGATCTTGATATTTCTAGCGCAACATCAGGCAGTGACCAGATTGCATGGTGGCAACCAGGAACTAACACTGAAACTGAACAGCCAGCTGATATCCAGCCAATTACTAATGCCAAGGCATTTTACGTTTCCCCTGACATCTTTGTCGGTAAGACCGGCAACTGGTACCAGTGGAACGGCAGTGTCAAGGGCACAATTGCCTTTAACGTCAAGGAACCTTCCTTAAACCTTAAGATTTGGGATGGATCCGTTAGTGAAGACATCACCGGAAAGGCAATTCCAGTAGGCAATTACGCAAACTTTGTAATTGAAACCAACATGCAGAGCATCGTTAAGCGTAACGGTGCAACAGCATCTGAGGCACCTTTCAAGTTGAAAGTCAAGACCGCAGATGGTGGTGTTCTTGAGAACCTTGTTGGTAGCAATGGCGAGCCTCACTCACTGGTAAACCTCAACGTTGATCAGCAGCTCTGGTACTGGATTGGTGCAGGAGACCACACCCAGGCAGCTAACAACGATGGATGGGACACTGCAGCTGTAGACACATACGGAAACCGTATCTACAAGGCAGGAGTCTACACCGTGTGGGCAGAATGTAATGCCAACTCAATGAAAGATCAGTATGTCGCTCCGGATGGATCCGATTATACAGGGAAGACAATCTCTGCAGTAAAGAGTGTCACAATCGCAACCGACCAGGTTAAGATTGAAGCCAACAAGGACACAGTTGTCCGTGGCAACCCATTCTCCATCACCATTACCGGTGTTCCAAATGCAGACTATTACCTCTGGATTAAGGGTACTAGCTCTATGTCAGGCCAGCCGGATGACCAGCCACCTATGATCCTCAACATTCAGGATAAGGTAGCACAGGATGATCCAGCCGGACCATACACCATTGGTGAATACCAGTTTGAGGGTGGAGCAGGGAAGAGCATCAAGCAGGATGTCCCCGATGACCCTGATTATCACGGAACCAAGTTCTATGCAATGGCAACCTTAAGTTCCAGTGGTACCCGTACCATTGAGTGGAAGACCTCAAAAGACACAAAGGACAAGAAGTACACGGTTCGTGTCGAGCGCAAGTCCGGCAACCAGTACAAG
>CAYSSW010000033.1:0-25089 GCA_964434005.1 uncultured Methanospirillum sp. | reverse complement strand
TGATTAAATGTCTGCGGAATGTGGGATTTAATAAGAACCAAGATCAGGTTTTTCGATTCCAAGTTCAGTATCAATAGCAATCAGGATTCTGCCAAGCAATCGGTTGACATCATCGTATTGTTCCCTATCCATTGGTCCACCTGGTTGGTGCCACATTATTAGCTTTCGAAGTTTTCCGACCATCTCTTCAATTTCTGTCCCTTTGAACTTCGGGGGAATTGTTAAGTCAATCATGAAGTCCTGTGCTCCAAACCACGCTTTATCTGCCGGAAAGGAAAATCTTGTTTTGAGATAACAGAGGTTTATTACAAAACCTCGTCCATACCTGCTTGTCATGAGAGATTATTGTTGCTTACAATATAGGAGTCTTTGGTTTTATCAAGATCACTTTTTAAGAAAACTTTTGATAACCGCCGGTCCTGCAATACCAATTGCAGATAACATTTTTGGATTTTTAATCAGGGATTTTATCAGTGTTGATGGCCGATCAATATCACCTTTAGAAACAATTTGATCCTTTATCTCCGGATTGTTCAAAAGAGTTATCAATTTGTCCATTTGAATTTGATTTATCTGTCGTCTTATCCTTAGCGCTCTCATTCCGATAGAGAGTTCACTTCCAATATCAGTTTTCCAGGCTTTTTCATAGGCTGATAGGAAAGATGCAGAATAATTGTCCGCTTCACATGCATCTGCTGCAACTTTTGCAGCGTATCGAGCAGATTTAACACCAGTATAGACTCCACCTCCTGAAGTTGGTTTAGCCTGAGCTGCTGCATCACCGGCAACCATTAGTCCATTAGCATAAGTCTTTTTTAATACCCCAAGTGGAATTGTCCCGGCTGTAAACTGTACACTGCCAGTTGAAAAATTTGATATAAACTTACCAAACTGATCCTTAACATTATTAATTCCACATAACCCGGCTCTTGCTCTTGCAGGTCCTGTTGGAATAATCCATGCAAAGAAATCTGGAGCCGAATTTGGAAAAATTGTCACTTTATCTGTTATCCCTTTATATGGAATATCACATTGAAGTCCTGAAAGGTAAAGAGGTGCCCGGCCAAGTCCTGCATTCCTTGCAATAATTGAACGTGGTCCATCTGCTGCAATTAAAATTTTATACTTTATCTCTTCAGTTCCTCTGATACCTTTGGCAATTATCGTATGATTTTTGACAGAGACTGAATCTGCACGTGTTTTAATATAAATCTCTGCTCCTTTATCAACGGCATGATTTGCCATTTCAAAATCAAGTGCAGCTCTATCAACAACATATGCCATTGTTCTGCCGGCATCAAAAGAAAAACTGTTTGTATCTGAATTTGCATCTGATTTTATGGTTGCTCCTGATACTGAATTTAATATTGATTTATCCGAGACTTCACATATTGAAAATGCAGATTTTGAAAGCAGCCCTGCACATTGGACAGGATAACCTACATGGGCCTGTTCTTCAATAAGAAGTGTAGATAACCCTGATCTGGCACATTTCCGGGCAGCCATTGATCCAACAGGCCCGGCTCCAACAACTATTACATCAAATGAATCAGACATATTGGCAGCAATTATTTATTACAATTATAGCCCTCTATCTATTTCTTATTCTGCATCCAATAAAAAAGGACTTATGAGTAAAGATATGGAATTCAAATGGAAGCAGTGTATTATCCTGCGAACAGATATAAAAATGAGTTGTGGTAAGAAATGTGCACAGGCCGGGCATGCAGCTATAAATGCATATGAAAAAAGTAGCAATATAGCAAAAAAGAGCTGGATCAGCGAGGGTGAGAAGAAAGTTGTTTTGAAATCCCAGGATGAGCGTACACTTTTTGAACTTAAAGTTCTGGCCGAACAAGCAGGAATTGCAGCAGCTCTTATTCAGGACGCAGGAATGACGGAAATTCCACCTGGAACAATAACTGCATTAGGACTTGGACCGGCAAAAAGTGAAGAACTTGATAAAATAACTGGAAATCTAACACTTCTATGATAAAAAGTTCATATCCGATTGATGAAGCACTTGGGCTTTCATGGTATATCACAGATTTTCGAGGAATCAATGGAAAACTAAGATCCGAAGATGAAGATTTCTTAGTCGAAGAAGAGTCTGATACTCTTCCCTCTGATGATAAAGGCAAATATCTCCTATGCCGGCTCACAAAGAAGAATTGGGATCAGCAAAGGGCAGTAAAGGAGATAGCAAACCGGCTCTCCATCAGCCACCAGCGTATTAACTTTGCCGGCACAAAAGATAAACATGCAGTAACTACCCAGAATATAACAATTTTTAAAGGAGACAAAGAATCTGTATCCATGCTTCATATTCCTGATATTAAAATAGAGCCACTATACTTTGTCAGGGAAGCTCTACATCTTGGAGGTCTTAAAAACAATAGATTTACAATAAGGATACGTGATACAGAACAAGAAGCCCTCAATGATAGAGGAGCTCTAATAGAAGAATTAGAGAATGGTATTCCAAACTATGTCGGTTACCAAAGATTTGGAGTTAGAAGGCCTGTTACACATATAATTGGACTTTCGATGCTTAAAGGTGAGTTTGAAGAAGCTGTTATGTCTCTTGTTGGAATGCAGGGCAGCGCAATGCAGGAAGATGAAGCAATCGGGCGAAATTATTATGCTGATACTTCTGATCCGGCAGGAGCTCTCCATCTCCTTCCTGTAAGGCTTTCACTTGAAAGATCTGTACTTCATTATCTTGTAGAGCATCCTGATGATTATCTTGGTGCTATTTTATCACTGCCAAGAACGCTAAGATCCATGTATGTTAGTGCAGTTCAGTCATTCTTTTTTAATAAAACATTAAGCGCAAGATTAGATGCACGAAAGAATTTGACAGATATTGATTCTGGTGACAGGCTCCTCTTTTCTGATGGGAAATATGACATAGTAACCCAAGGAACCATAAAATCTGCTCAGATGCAAATAAAGCGCGGAAGATGTGAACCTGCGATATTGATGCCAGGATCTGATATAATGCTCAAAGAGGGTGAAGATGACTTGTTCATGAAAGGACTACTTGAAAAATATGGTCTCTCTCCCATACAATTCAAAGAGATCTCAAAATTACTTGAGATGCGTTTTGCCGGTGCTCACAGACAGATAAAAATGACAGTAAAGCCAGAATTGAATTTTATTGAATCAGATCCTCTCTTCTCATTTGACCTGATGCCTGGTATGTATGCAACAACAGTGCTTAGGGAGATTATGAAGACTGATCCGGCAAATCTTGCCTGATTTTGGTTTAGTTCTCTCTTTTTATTACCTGATATTCACTAATCAGATTGTCTCCGGCAAGGTAACTCTTCTCAAGTTTTACATGAACAAGTTCATCCACACTATTTGGGTTTAATCCTGATACAAGGCTTGGAGTATTGTCATTTCCTGCGATGAATGGGAGGTGTATAAGCACAATTCTATCAATCAGACCTCCTTTAAACATTAGGCCATTTAGAGTGGAGCCTCCTTCAATCATCAGAGTCCTGATGTTATGATTCTCATAAAGTCTGTTCATCAGTAATTGAAGATCTATCTCAGTTTTGCCGCACACTTCAACGACTGCACCCTTCTTTTTAATTTCATTAATATTATCTGGGTTTGCAGCATTTGTGACAGCAATAATTGTTTGTGCATCAGGTGAGAAAACATTGGAATCAGGTGAAATCTCTCCTTTTCTTGAAGGGATAACTCTTATTGGATTATTACCTTTAACATGCCTGACTGTTAAGAATGAATTGTCGATTCGAATAGTATTTGCACCTACCATAATTGCATCAGATTCAGCTCTTATGGTGTGAAGAAGTACATCAGCTTCATGAGACATAAACTGCATCAACAGTTTGGATGAAGATCCCCTTGTTACTGTTAATTTTCCATCAAGTGTTATTTCAGAAACAAGTGTAACTTTTGGCCTTAAGAGCATAGCAAACATATATATTCATTATATCGACAATCAATTATACATAATGCCCGGTTTTAGAATGGGGTTGAGGTAATACTATGGATGATGTTACAAAAGATCTCACCGGTAAGATAATTGACCCTGCACTTCTTGTAGATTATCAAACCGGAAGTGTTGTTAGCAGAATGATTACTTACAAAAAAGAAGGGACGATTACACTTTTTGCTTTTGACGCTGATTCTGGCCTTTCAGAGCATTCTGCTCCATATGATGCAATAATTGAGATAATTGAAGGGACCGCAGAGATCACATTAAATAGCGAAAAATTTACTATTGGTGCTCATCAGATGATCATCTTGCCTGCAAATATTCCTCATGCTGTGTATGCAGCCTGCAGGTTTAAGATGATGCTTACTATGATACATGCCGAATAAATCCGGCAAGACTATCTTTTCATGTGGCGATATTTTTCTGAGAAATGAATATTACTTCATATCGATACCGGCTTATCGGATATCTTGAACCAGTATCTATATTTTTTATTAAGGTTGGATTGAGTCCAAATCTCATTACAGTTGCATCTATTATTGCAGGAACAGCCTGTGCAGTTCTCTATATTCAGCATAATTATATCGCGGGATCACTTTGTCTGTTTCTTTCAGCAGTATTAGATCTAATCGATGGAACTGTTGCCAGAAAAACTGGATCTGAAACACCTTTTGGAGCGGTTTTTGACTGGATTGCTGATAAGTATGTTGATGCAATTGTAATTGCCTGTGCAGGTTTATCAGCAGTTCCTATTATTTCAGGATTATTCAATTTAAACCCGATAGTAGATCAATTTCTAATTATTGCGGCGGTTACAGGATCACTTATGAATACTTTCATAAAGCCCGTGACTTATGCTGAAATTGGATATCAGGAAAAAATTGATGGAAAAATTGTTGATCCCCTTGAAGGAATCGGCTTTTTCGGTCGGCCGGAAACTTTACTTATTATCGGGCTTCTTGGATTGGTAAATCTTATTGGAATTGCTGTAATTATCGTTGCAGTCTGTACAAACCTTTCGGCATTACAAAGAATTATCTACCTTTATCGGGAGTATTCCGGATAATTGTCCATATTTTTATCAATTCTAATTCATAAGTGTTAACAAGTCTGATGGCAAATTCTGCAAGTTCTGGAATCAGTTTAAAGAGACCAAAAGTGATTGCAATTAATAGCAGAAGAGCAAGCAGTTCTGCAAAGATATTGTGAGCCCAGAAGAAGGTAGAGTAACCGATTTCAGGGTTTCCTGAGATATCCGGCAGAAATGAAAACCACTGATCAGTGTAGGCAATTACTACTGCTGCATTTCTAAAGAGGTTTAGAATATAGATTGTCGGAGCCACTAAAAGAAATGCAAAAATCTTTTGTTTCCATGTGGTTTTTACTGCGGCGGCAACTCCAAGCATAATGGCTATTGCTTGTATTCCTGTGCATGCAAGGATAATTTCTACACGAAACATTCCGCGCTGAAGTATGTTCCACTCACTAAAAGTAACATTGTAACCAAGGGTCTGTATGATAAAGGCAGTCTGATCAACGACAAGCAAGATTAATGCATTTCCGGGACCCGTAAAGAATGTAAACGGTGCGTAAATTATCCATGCAATCGCTGCGGCACGTGTTAGTGAAAAGGCTTCATTATTTTCGCGGTGTAGTAGGATGAGTGTTACAACAAGAAATGGTATAGAAAGGACTGCCATTAAAGGATAAAGTATGTTACTCTCTGCAATCCATTCTGGGACGCCGGATATGAATACAATTATCAGTGTTATCCATGCGCCGGCTGCATAGTATTTCCTGTGCTTTCCTGTAAATAATGTTAATAAAAACAAAATACAGGAGAGGACAATCAGACATTCATTTATCTCCGGCATAGTATTGCCTTATTTCTAATTATACTGTTTATTTAAATCTTTTCTATCATGGTTTTTCTGGTGATGAATGGTTAAATGGATTTAAAACAAAACTTATAATCATGTTCTGTGAGCAGTGTGGTAAGTTACTAAAGAATGAGGGTGGAAAATTTGTCTGTACAAGTTGTGGATGGACAAAAGGAGATATGTCTGATGTTCATCTTACAAAAACAGACAAGATGCTTGAGAAGGAGATTGTAATTGTAGATGATACAGAAATGATTCAGACTCTCCCAACAATTGCCATACGCTGTCCTGAATGTGGAAATAATGAAGCTGTCTGGTGGCTCAGACAACTCCGTGCTGCTGATGAAAGTGAAGTTCAGTTCTTTCGATGTACAAAATGTAACCATACCTGGAGAAATTACGATTAAATAAGTCCGATCTCTCTATTTTTGTTTTTTCCAGTTTGGGGTAAGTTTAGGGTGGTATATTTTTTCGTGTTTGTACAATAATTCTGCTCTAATCTACAGAGTATGGTTACGGTATCCTCGTCAAGTTAAAAATTTCACTCTAATCAGGAAATTTGTAATAATTTTTGTTTTTTATCCTGTTATACAACTAAAATGTGGATTACATTGTTTTATACAAGTGATTAGATTAAATGTGCGATTTATCTGTCTAATCGACGAATTTTGGTGGTATTTCAAAAAAAAGATTTAATAAAGCCCTTGAGCTTTTACTCTGAAGGTATGCCAGAGTAGTCGACCGACGATATGAAATGCCGTATCTAAATCATCAAAGTCAGGCATCTGGTGTTCGAGAAGTATCTTTCTTCCTTCATCCATGGCACTGCCACCAAGAAGAGCAGGAATAATTCTCTTTTCAGTCTGTGTTGAGAACCGCAGGATCTGATTTGCCAATTGCTCTGATGTTAAAATATTATTTGGGAAACCGACCACAAAGCACATATCCCAAAGATCATCATGACTTGCAAGAACCTCAAAAGTTTTTCTAAACCTTTCCTCTGAAGCATCCCCAAGTAAATCTACCGGATTAGAACGATTCCAGAATTCTGGCAGGAACGAATCAAGTTCTGCAATGACATCTTTTGGAAGATCTACAAGCTGGACACCATAACGCTCTGAATAGTCAGATGAAAGCACTGCAAAGCCTCCGGCATTAGTAACCAGCACTGCACGTCTGCCTTTTGGATATCTCTTTGGATGAGCGAGGAATTCTGCTGCTTTAAAAGCATCGGATAAGGTGTGAACAAGAAGGACTCCGGATTTTCTGAAGGCTTCTACATAAACATCAAAGGAACCTGAAAGAGAACCGGTGTGAGATGCTGCTGCATGCTGACCTCGGATTGAAGATCCTGCCTTTAAAGCAATAACTGGTTTTTGTTTAGCAACTTTACTAACAATATCCATAAATGCCCGTCCATTAGTAATCTGTTCGATATACATGATGATAGCGTCAGTATTTGGATCTACAGCTGCAACATTCAAATAATCAAAGAAGTTGAGATCAGCCTGATTACCAACTGAAACTACCATTGAAAAACCGATATCCTTTGAAAGTGACCAGTCAACGACAGTATTAACAATTGCACCACTCTGTGAAAGGAATGCTATTTTTCCTGGATTTGGTGATTTTGCAACATAAGTGGTATCAAGACCAATTGGTGGGATAATAATTCCAAGACAGTTTGGTCCAACAATTCTTGTACCATATTTCTGTGCGATTGCAACAACCTTATCTTCAAGTTCATGGCCTTCCTCACTCATCTCCTTAAAACCGGCGGTGATAATGACTGCAATCTTCACATGCTTCTTTCCACACTCTTCCATAACACCTGGGACAATTCTTGCAGGAACGGTGATTACAGCAAGATCTATTGAATCTTCAGGAATATCAAGAATAGATGGGTATGCCTTTATTCCCTGGATTGTCTCTCGTTTATTATTAATTGGATATAGTTTACCGGGGAAATTGAGGAGATTTCTTATGGTTGCATAGCCCATTTTGGTTTTATCATCAGATGCACCGATAACTGCAACAGTTTTTGGTCTGAAATAGTCAAGAGGGACTGCCTGAAGATTCTCAGATTCAAGATCTTTAGTATTATCATCATAAATAAAACGGGCATCAACAGCGCATGCTCCAAAGCCTTCCTCATAGAGTTTTACTGGATTTATATCAAATTCGGATAAGCTCTTTTCTTCTTCAAACAAGCGACAAGCATCTGTAATTAGTTTGACAAGGCACTCAACATCTTTTGGTTTTGAACCGCGGTAACCAGCAATAAGTGCATATGACTTGATTTCTTTAATCATTGCCCTGATTTCCTCTTCAGTTACCGGAAGAATACGAAGGGCAACATCCTTCATAAGTTCTACAAGAGTTCCACCAATACCAAAGGTAATAACTTTTCCAAAAGTTGGATCTGTTTTTCCTCCTATGATCAGTTCAAGTCCGTCTTTTGCCTGATTTTCGATAATAACTCCTGATATTTCAGCATCTTTATTGTATGCCTTTGCATTTGCAACAATCTGGGTAAATGCTGATTCTGCATCTGCCTTTGATGAGATGCCAACCATTACTCCCTTCGCATCACTTTTATGGAGAATTTGGGGAGATACTATTTTCATTACTACTGGAAAGCCAAAGGCTTCTGCAGTAACTCCGGCATCTTTTGCATTGGTCACAATTTTGTACTTTGGGGTGGGAATCCCGTAACTTTCGAGAAGATCATATCCCTCGTGTTCCGTTAACATTTTTCCACTCATGAAGAATCCTCAAATTTTAGAGGTAGCAACAAATCATATCAACAGATCATATCTACAATTGTCGATATATGATTCGTCATATTATCATCATTATGTGCACACTGATTACATATATAGCATTTGCAATGATAGATCATGATAATTTCAGTAACTTTGAATTTAGGATAGATTATTGTTAGATCATCCAACTCTTTATATACTGTTTTAATAGATTTATATTCATGTCTGGTTCACCTGAAGATTCTTTGAAAATTGAAAATATCGTTGCCTCTGCTAAGATAACTGATTCACTTGATCTCCCTCAGATAGCCTCTAACATCAAAGATGCGGAATATAATAAAAAGAGGTTTCCGGGTGTTGTAATCAGAATGAGAGATCCAAAAATTGCCGCACTGGTATTTGGATCAGGCAAGGTTGTTCTGACGGGGGCCAAGTGTATAGAAAGTCTGAATAAAGGACTTGAGATCCTCGGCGACAGGTTGCGCACTCTTGGTATTAAAATAGATGATAAACTTACATACAAGGTTCAGAATATTGTAACATCGGCAGATTTGGGAGTTGGCATCAATCTTAACAAAATTGCAGTAGGGTTTAACCTTGAAAAAATAGAGTATGAGCCTGAACAGTTCCCAGGACTTGTATACAGGTTGGATGAACCAAAAGTTGTAGTATTACTGTTTGGATCTGGCAAACTGATTATCACCGGAGGTAAAGTTGCTGAAGATGCAAGGCTTGCTGTAGTTAAGATCGTGGAAGACTTAAAAGGCCTTGGATTGCTTTAAAGCCCTCAAATATTGCTATTTTATTTTATTTCTGAAACTGTATATTTTAAATATAATAAAACTAATTTTATTATACCGCCTGTCTTTCATGCTGGTTGTGGGGTACCAAATGGATGCGGAAAATTTATGGGGTTTTTCAAGTAAAGAAGAGGAGGTGGCAGACATTCTGATGGAAGCCGGACTAAAACGTAACCTTGCAAGGGTTCTGGTTCTGCTCTTTAAGAATAGTAATCTGACTTCTCGTGAGATTGAAAGGGGCACTGATCTCCGGCAGCCTGAAGTCAGCATAGCCATTAATTATCTGATTAAACAGAAATGGGCCTGTGTTACAAGTCTTATATCTGAAAAAAAGGGACGTCCGATAAAGGCATACAGACTTGCAACTGATGTTAATGAGATCCTCGATGTAATAGAACAGGAAAAGAAGGAAGAATATAGGCAGCAATCATGTTTGATTGAAAGAGCAAGAAGGGTGGTTATCGAGCAGGGCTGGACCTGTTAATTTTGGATAAAATATAAAATTATATTTATCTTTTTGGTTTAATTACTTTATAGCCATCATTGATTCCGATTATCACAGTAGTTTTATCTGAGTATTCAGCAAAAATTCCACATCCGACAATTCCTGGAATATTGTTGAGTTGATATTGAAGTTCCTTTGGATTAGTAATATCAAGTGCATGACAGTCAAGAATTATGTTTCCATTGTCGGAGAAGACCGGACCATCTTTTTTAACGCCTTCACGGATCAGAGGATTTCCACCAATATCTGTAAGACGCCTGATAGCAACAGGCAGAGCAAAAGGTACAACTTCAACTGGTACAGGACCGGAAAGTTTCTCTACTAATTTTGATTCATCAACAACAATGAACAGTTTTTTTGAGAGTTCTGCTATACAGCGTTCTCTCACATGAGCAGCACCACGCCCTTTTATCAGATTAAATATAGGATCTACCTGATCAGCACCATCAATAGTTAGATCTATTACATCATTTTCCTCAAGTGTTGTCAGGGGAATTC
Organism: uncultured Methanospirillum sp.; assembly: GCA_964434005.1. GTDB lineage: Archaea > Halobacteriota > Methanomicrobia > Methanomicrobiales > Methanospirillaceae > Methanospirillum. The sequence goes on along the minus strand of CAYSSW010000033.1, from coordinate 14,668 downwards.
CGAGATTTCTTGCCTTAATTGCAGTCTGTAATGATGTTGGAATTCCTGAAATTTTTAGTCCGGATTTAATCCTTTCAGCAAGATGTTCCATTGTAAAAGCAACAGTAGAACCGGTTCCAAGGCCGACTATCATTCCATCAGTAACTTGATCTGCTGCATAATAACCTGCATATTGTTTAGGGATGAGTTTTAAATTATCTGACATTTTTCCTCTTTATTCGTCCAATTTGTCACAGAACAGTTTTTTAATAGATGCCATTCCAGCATAAGATGTACAATCAAGAGTTAATGGAGTTATAGAGACATTGCCATGATGGATGGCATTAACATCAGTTCCTTCTTCTGCATCAGTTACAAGTGGGCCACTAATCCAATAATATGGTTTCCCACGAGGATCAATTCTCTTCTCAATACTTGTATTAAAAAGATGTTCGGCAAGATGCGTAATTTTATAGTCTCCGGTAAATTCTGCTGGAATATTAACATTTACCACATGACAATTATCAGGAAAACCATTTTTAAGAATCTGTGATATGACGAAAATTATTACTTTCTTACTTGTTTCAAATCTATCTCCAAATCGATGACAATCAGCAAATTTTTCTTTTTGATCATCAACCATCAATGAAAACGCAACTGAAGGAATACCCTGATTTGCAGCTTCCAATGCGGCACCGACAGTTCCTGAAGTAGTAATAGCTTCAAACGATACATTCTCGCCAATATTTATTCCAGATACCACAAGATCAGGTTGTAGGTTTAGCGCATAAAGTCCGGTGAGGAGAGCATCGGTTGGTTTTCCTCTGACTGAGTATGCTAAAATTCCCTCATGATAGACTTCATTAACCCGGAGCGGTTCAAAGATAGTCATTGATCTTCCTGCAGCGCTCTGCTGGGTTGACGGAGCACATACTGTTACATCAGCAAGAGTTGATAAGGCTTCATACGTCGCCCAAAGACCTTCAGAAGTTACTCCATCATCATTTGTTAAAAGTATCCGTGGTTTTATCATCATCACCATCACATAAAAATTCAGTATTCTAAAAACTGGATAAGCAGATTATCCTGACAAGTATTTCAGTTTATCATAGAAACATATATTGAATGAATTTTCTTCTTGCTGAATATACTGTGCATAACTGTCCATCACTTGCAGATGAAGGCAGGGCAATGCTCGCTGTTTTAAAGGATAGTTTTGAAAAGGCCGGATATAATGTGCTTACTCCTGATGAGAATGCAGATTTTGGTGATGAGATAAAACGACTTGGACCTCTCTGTGAAAATGGACTTGTAATAGCACCAGATGCGTTACTTGCAGGGTTTACAAAAAAACTTGAGGATTGTTGTAGAAATATTGGTTGTAACTCGTTTTCAATAGCGGTCTGTGCAAATAAAAAAAGAACCGCAGAGATCTTAAGACAGCATAATATTGATGTTCCAGATGAAGTTTTTACTGGTAAAAAGGTTGTTAAACCGATAAAGGGTTGTGGAACTGTTGATGTAAGATATACTGGTGATGACCCCTCTGCCGGAGAATTCAGCCAGGAATATATTGAAGGAGAAAATCTTTCAGTAAGTCTTGTCGGATCACGGGTTGTTGGTGAGACATGTCTATATTATACTGGCGATGGCCCTCTTATTCTTGCTCTTAACAAACAGAATGTCACGCTTGATGAGAATGGTTTTCATTATCTTGGTGGTATGACACCGTTTTCTCATCCAAAACAGGATGAAATATTTAAGATCGCTGGAAAAGTGGTTGAATATCTTGGATGTCAGGGATATGTTGGAATAGATTTTATTGTAACAAAAGACAGAATTGTGGTTGTCGATGTAAATCCACGACCTACTACAAGCATTATCGGAATAACAGGCACAATAATGGAAAATATTGCTGTAGTATTACTTGATGCATCTTATGGTAAAGCACCGGCAGTTGTCGTTCATACCGGGATCGCGACATTTGATGCTCACGGTGAGGTCAAATATGATAGGAATTGATATCGGAGGTGCAAATTTAAAAATAGTTACTGATAATGATGTTTTCATCCATTATTGTCCACTCTGGAAACGGGCACCGCTTGTAGATCTTTTAAGGCCTTACAAAGATCTTGGTGATGCTGTAGTTGTTATGAGTGGGGAACTTGCCGATGGTTTTTCTTCAAAAGAGGAAGGAATCAACTGGATTATTAACGAAACTCAAAAAGTCTTTCCAAATGCTCTATTTTATGGAACTGATGGAAAATTTCACAAGGAATCTGACAGGTCACTTGCTGCTGCCAACTGGTTTGCAATGGCAGATTGTTTCAGAACAATATATCCTGATGCCCTGCTTGTAGATATGGGTAGTACAACAACTGATATCATACCACTTAATGCATATAGAGAACTTTTAGGATTAACTGATCTCGCAAGACTTCAACAGGGCTATCTTATTTATCTTGGCGGGCTTCGGACACCAGTGGCAACTCTTGTTCGAAAAGTCACAGTAAATGGACTTCCAACACCTGTATCAACAGAATTCTTTGCATGTTCTGGCGATGTCCATGTTGCACTCAAAAAGTTAGATCAGAAAATGTACACATCTAATACTCCTGATAACAGAGGAACTGATATTATTTCATGTACCAAAAGACTCTCACGGGTTGTATGTGCAGATCCTGAAGAGATAGATTCCCCTTTAAATATTGCATCAGAATACTTGAATGAAGAAAAAGTCATAATAACATCGGCAATTAGTGCTGCATTAAAAAAGCATGACCTAAAGCAGGTAATCTGTGCAGGAATCTGTTCATCACTTGTGTCAGAATGGACCGGCGGGATTGATCTTTTAAAAGATTATGGAAAATGGTCAGATGCTCTTCCAGCATATGCGGTAAGAGAACTTGTCATAAAAGGCAATAAATTTTAATAGATTTTTATAACGGAATCACTATCATCTCTTTTTCGAAGTATTCATTTTGAATAATTCCTATTGGAACATTTTGGGTTGTATCGATAACGCAGTATCCACTTTTCCTGAACTCTGGTTTTAATCCTGCAATTCCAAGGACAACATGATTTGGGAATTCTATTATTCCGATTTTATAACCCGTATCCCCTAAAAGTGCGGCAAGTAACACTGTTTTATCATCACAATCAGCTTTGTAATCAATAAGACTCACGAGGGGGAATTTCCTCTCCGTTGCAACAGGATCTGGTGGGATTGAGGCCACAAATATTTTTGCTACATCCAGGTAATCAGTTCCTGTAATATTTCCGGAAATTTCTGATAACTGTAATTTTAATGAATTTATCACGTCAGTCTGTAATGGATCAGATATAAACGAATGGTATTCCTTAGTTCTGTTGATATCTGCAAATGGATCGTTTAGGATTTCAGCGTTATATCCGCCCTTACATGCCAGGTATAGTAACTGGGGGCAGTCTATTGTTAAATAATGTGTTTTATTCTGATATTGAAATGATATTAATCTTGTAATATTATTTGCGACATTGGAATCATTATTCTGATATATGGATGGATAAATAATTTCAGGGTTAATTACATCTATCGATTGAGACATAAGAGAATCAAGTTTTAACAGGACATTCTCATCATGGTACCGCTTACCCTTTCCTGATTCTTTTATTTCATTAATCAGTTCATTCACCTCATCTATATCATTTGCTGCCGGAGATAGAGTCAAAGCATGATTAAGAATTTTTATTGCAGAATCATAATCCCCAAGTTTAAAAAGTGCGGATCCAATGTTGATCCACGGGGCAGGATCGCCGGGGTATATCTCAATTGACCGTGTTAATGTTATTATAACCTCTTCTGGCTGATTATTATAAAGATGAGCAAGTCCAAGATTGTTTAAGGCAAGGAGATAATCTGGAACAATATTTATAGCATTAGAATATGCCTCTACAGAAGCGGAATAATCAACAAGTAATGCACTGGCAGTGCCAAGATTACTGTAAACCGGTGCTGAATATGGCTTTAATTCAAGTACTTCCTTAAAAATTTTTGAAGCCTCTTTGTATCTATTCTCATTTAGTAGGGTAAGACCAAGCAGGTGCAGAAGGTTTGGATCTTCTGGATAATATGAAAGTGCTTGCCTGATGGTATTTTCTGCCTCCTCATAATTGCCATTTTTATTATAATACTCATTGAGTATAGTCCATTTATTTGGATTGTTATCCGGGAGTTCTACTGTAAGGTTTATGAGATCAGATTCATGGGTATTGGAACTGGCTGCAGAAGAAACATAAGAGATGGAAGAGGGAATTGCTGTAAATAATAAGAATATAAGGATCATTTTATAGAAATCTAAAATTTTTGCACAATTTTTATCTGTCATAACCACAGAATAATTTGAAAATTGTGTTTTATATATGTCTGGTATACCATCAATTATCAATTCTCCAGATGAATTTTTTCCATCTGAATGCAAAGTTTTGCACTATATCTTTGGAACACCTGATGGCCTGATTCTTTGTAAGAATGATGATATTTTTATAACAACCGATAATGACGGTCGGTTTTTGAGTGCCAAAAGGGTGTTTATAACTGTAAGAGATGGAGAGGTTTATGCAATCATCTCCTGTCCTGAAAAGATTTCATTTGGCGAGGATATAAAGTTCCAACCATTAAAAAAAATCCTTCCAAACCTTAATGAAGAGATGATTTCTATTGCAATGCGTGGCATCCACTTGTTAAGATTTTATGATATCAACAGATTTTGTGGAAAATGTGGAAATCCGACAGAAATCTCACCAATAGAACATGCTGTTATTTGCAAAAATTGTCACAGTCTAATTTTTCCAAAAATCTCTCCGGCAATAATTGTGAGAGTTACCAAAGGGGATGAGATTCTTCTTGCAAGGTCTCCTGGATTTACTCCTGGGATGTACAGTGTTATCGCCGGCTTTGTTGAGACCGGAGAAACTCTTGAGGATGCTGTCAGACGTGAAGTTATCGAAGAGGTCGGGATTAGTGTCAGAGATATCAGTTATTTCAGTTCACAACCATGGCCATTTCCTGACTCTTTAATGATTGGATTTACTGCTTCATATAAATCCGGTGAAATACGACCTGATAATTATGAGATAGAAAAGGCCGGATGGTTTAGGTCTAATAATCTGCCAGGACTTCCCGAAAAATATAGTATATCCCGAAAACTAATTGATGATTTTATAAAACAGGGATATTGAATGAATATCTGTATGGAACCAAAACAGGAGTAATATTGCTTCTTGTTATGGTAGTAAGATCTGATCATCTGAATTAGTTGAAATACCACTCCATCACTCTTTTAGTATCTGTTATTACTCCTTTGGGATAAGGAACAAATTCTTATTTTTCAACAATTAATTCAGATGTTACAACAACCCGCCAGAGAAGATCTGAGTTAATAATCATATGGCAAAATGACTATGATAATTGATCTATTTTTTGTCCTCATGTCAGAATTTTTTACTTATGCTGTTATGTCAGGAATACCATTTGAGAAAAATGTATCATTATCTGGTTTGTTCCTGTTAAGATAGAGATTGGTTTGATTATATTACTACAAATATCAGGATAATAATAAGAATCCCTACAAGAATTCATAAGGTATTTAAACCTTTTGTATGCCAATTTCCAAAAAAAATTAGAGCAATCCTAAAAGATTGAAGATTGCTAAAAGAATTGCTCCCGGTACTCCACCTACTGCACAGATAAGGATAGATAACCATCCGATTGTGATATTTGTGAGTCCTACAAAATTCATTAAGAAAAGAAGAATGATCCCTATGATTGCATTTAGAATTAGCTGAGTTATGTTCTTTAAGAAGTACCAGAGTACTCCAAGAATAACAATACAGATGATAAGCAATATTATTGACCCAATCATACTCAATACTTGAATGTATTATAAAAAATAGGTATCTATTGTATTACTTAATTTTTTCTTTATCAACGGAATATTTTTCAAGAGTATTTTCCATCTCATATTGACAGCTTCTGCGCCTTGGAATCCATAATATTGATCTTTGAAGATATCTTTCAACTTTCAATAAATGTCCATAATATGTGGCAAAATATGATATTACAAGATAAAAACTGAGAATAATATCTCTGAAGGTAAGTTTAATTGATCCAGTGATTATATAATTAGAAGTGATATAAAATCTGATAAAATCAGTTTCTCCAACAAGTTGAAGAAGTGTTACAGATATCACAATAAAAATTGTAGCAACTATTGCACATGCAATCAAGGTTCCAATCCAAAGGATAAAAAAACGTTTTATCAGTGCAATTATCGAAAATATTACAAATAATATTAACGCCGGATTCATTAACAGTTCAATTCCGGCAAAATCCATGATTAATTATCCCATCATATAGATTTAACTTCATCTGTTTTATCATTAAAAAAATGCGAGGGAAGGGATTCGAACCCTTGAATTCCTTCGAAACCGGATCTTAAGTCCGGCCCATTTGGCCTGGCTTTGGTACCCTCGCCAATAATTATTATGCTGGTTTAATAACAGCCTTAACTGATAGGTTTTCTCACTATTTAAGCACTATTACTAATTGACAAAAAATTGAGATTAACAGATCATCTTTTCAAGGATCTTTGAGTTATTACCAATTCTTCTTTGTATTAGATCCTGCAACTCCTTACTATCCTGCAATTTAAAACTTGTATCATGAAGGGCGCTTTTATCATTCTTCCAGCCATCATTCCACCAGATAAATCCGACTAAATCAGAAAGATTATACATCGTTGTTAAGCCATTATTTGTCCACTCTACAGGATTAATATCCAAATTTCGAACATCTGTCCCCATTTCTGAAATAATGATGGGTTTGTCCCTGGCAAACTCTTCTTTTTCTTTCAATACAACATTTATCTGCTCTGTAAATGATTTTGCAGATGTTGAATACGGAGAGACTGTACCATACACTGAAACACCAATCCAGTCTACGTATTCGTCTCCCGGATAATATGAGGAGAGAGTATTCCAGGTTTCATTTAGCGGTGAAACAGCATCAATATGGTAGACCCAGACAATGTTATCTGCACCTTCATCATTCATTACCTCGATAATGTGCTGATATGCTTTGATAAACTCCTCATTACCCTCTGCTCCATTATTCCAGTAACCATTCCAGGGATATGCATAGTCGTTTACTTCAGTGCCATATTCCATGATTATAGTTTTTCCAAATGCTCTTGCATCTTTTGCCCATTGTTTTAAGTTTGAATCAAATTTTCCGTTGGCAATGTTTGAAAGAGTATAAAGTGGTTCGTTGGTATAAGGCGCATGTGAACTCCTCATCATGAGTCTGATATATGGAGTTGCCCCGGCATCCTTTACCTTCGTGGCAATAGTTGTAGGAAATAATTTGTTATCTGCCCATTCATCATTGAAAGTAATGATTGCCGGAGGTTTCCCGGATAGTTTTGAAAACTTATCAACTGCATTTAAATCTGCATCAGAGGAATCTGAGAATTCTGGGATATATGCACCAAATAGCATATTATTATCTTCTGGCATGCAAAATGTCACCGGGGATGCAGATGTTGCAGGTGATGTATAGACTGACAATATCAGGAGAGTAATACAAAGCAGGAGAAGTATAAACTGACGCATATATCAGATGTGTAATTCATCAAGATAAATTGAATAGATAATTCCTCTTCGAAGAATTCTTAAAAAATTAAAATAGATCTCATAATCAGGAGATATTTGGAAAATAAATGAAAAGCAGAGAGAATAATTACGAAGAATCTTTGCAAACTCTTACTGAAGTGATAAAGCAGGCAGTAGATGCCCGTTCTGATGAAGGCGTAGTTGCATTGTCAGGTGGAGTTGATTCTGCACTTGTTGCAGCTCTATCAGATCGTCCATGTATTGCAGTCGGAATCAAAGATTCACATGACCTTAAACATGCTGCTTATGTTTCAGAAAAACTTGGGCTTTTTTATACTGAAAGAATTGTCACAACAGATGAGATAGAAGAGGTACTTCCAGTAGTTGTAGATCTCATTCCCGGTAACAGTCCACTTGATCTTGCAATAGGAACGACACTTTTTTTTATTGCAGAAACAGCGAAATTACACGGTCACAGAAGAATTCTCACTGGGCAGGGCGCAGATGAGATTTTTGGTGGTTATGCAAGATATGAAGGAAAAACTGAATCTCAACTGGAGGAGCTTTTCATCAGTGATTTTGAATCATTAAAATATCAGGGGGCACGTGATCAGGCAATAGCAAGTTATCACAATACCTATTTATCATACCCATATCTGGATGAAGGGGTTGTATGCGCTGCACGTTCACTTCCGGTATGTGAAAAGGTAATTCCGGGTATCAGAAAAAAAGCCCTGCGTGATGTGGCAGCACAGATTATTCCATCAGATATTGCTTATTATGATAAAAAGGCAATGCAGTACGGTTCAGGTATCTGGAAAGAAATAAAACACCTTGCGAAGACTAACGGTTATCAAAGCAGGATATCAGATTTCATAGATATGATAAGGAGGGCCTAAGATTACAATGGTTTCAGGAGAAGATGTCAGAAAGGTTGCAAAACTTGCTGATATAGGGTTAAATGATAAAGAACTTGAGGAATTTAGTTACCAGTGTACACAGATTCTCACATATTTTAAAGAACTTGATACACTTGAGTCAAAGCCTCAGAAAAGAGAACAGTTCAATAACCTGCGAGAAGATGAAATTCTTCCATCATTTACACAGAAAGAAGCATTATCAAATGCCGGTGGAGACGAAGATGGCTTTTTTAAGGCACCAAGGGTGATGTAATTGGCAATATATCAGTTTAATCCGGACGATAAAATAAATGCATTTCTCAGAACAGTGGCTGAATGTGAATATAATGATTTAGGGGTTCTTGCCGGTGTCCCGGTAGCAATTAAGGATAATATATCGACAAAAGGAATAGAAACAACATGTGCCTCGGCAATACTCAAAGGTTATGTCCCTCCATATGATGCGCATGTTGTGACACTCTTAAAAGAGGCTGGTGCCGCAATAGTCGGAAAGACCAACATGGATGAGTTTGGTATGGGAACGACTACTGAAAACAGTGCTTTTGGACCTACATTAAATCCACTTGACACTTCGCGGGTTCCTGGTGGATCATCAGGAGGTAGTGCTGCTGCAGTTGCAGGTGGAATGGTTGATATGGCCATTGGAACAGATACCGGTGGCTCAATCCGCTGTCCTGCTTCTTTTTGTGGTATTGTAGGATTAAAACCAAGTTATGGTAGAGTATCACGGTTTGGACTTATTGCATATGCAAACTCGCTTGAGCAGATTGGACCGATGGCAAAAGATGTTTCAGGTGTTGCAAAATTGTTTTCAGTCATTTGTGGTAAAGATAAACGAGACTGTACCTCTGTTGAGAGTTCGTATAAGATAGATCTTAACGGAGATGTGAATGGGCTTCGTATTGGTGTTCCTCAAGAGTTTTTTGGAGAAGGAGTAAATCCGCAGGTCGGGAAAACTGTAAATGATGCACTTACAACACTTGAAAATAAAGGTGCAGTACTTGTTCCGTGTAGTATGCCTTCAATGAATCATGCAATATCTGCTTACTATGTAATCTGTACAAGTGAGGCCTCGTCTAACCTTGCAAGATTTGATGGTGTCAGGTACGGGCCGGCTGTTGAAGTAAAAAAATCATGGCATGATGCCTATTCAGTAAGACGAGAAGAAGGTTTTGGAAAAGAAGTCCGCCGTAGAATTATTCTTGGAACTTTCTCACTTGCTGAAGGGTATTATGGGCGTTATTATCAGAAAGCACAGATTGCACGCAATATGATAAAAGAAGATTTTAACAGAATCCTTTCTGACTGCGATCTGATAGCCGGCCCGACTATGCCTGAAATTGCCTTTAAACTTTCAGAAAAGTCTGATCCTCTCTCAATGTATCTTTCAGATATCTTAACAGTCCCTGCAAACCTTGCAGGAGTGCCCGCAATTTCTGTTCCATGTGGAAAAGTCGATAACATGCCGGTCGGACTCCAGATTATTGGAAAACATATGGATGATGAAAAGGTCATAAATGCTGCATTTGCATATGAGGAGGCGGCATAATGGATAATACCGGTGTAATTATTGGTCTTGAAATACACTGTCAGTTAAATACCAAAAGTAAATTATTCTGCGGTTGTTCTAATGATTTCAGAGAAGATGCACCAAATACTCATACATGTCCGGTTTGTCTTGGACTTCCCGGTAGTATGCCAATGGTCAATAAAAAAGCCATTGAATATGCATTAAAGGTGGCAAAAGCTCTTCATTGTGATGTTCTTGAAGAATGTGAATTCTCAAGAAAGAATTATTTTTATCCAGACCTTGATAAGGCTTATCAGATTACACAGTATGATAAACCTCTTGCTGTCTGGGGAAAACTCCTTATTGATGGTGATGATGGTGAAAAGGAGATTAGAATCACCAGAATTCATGTAGAAGAAGACCCTGGAAGATCAGTTCATATGGGTAATGCAGAAAGAGGCAGATACACTCTTATTGATTATAATCGTGCTGGAGTACCTCTGATTGAAATTGTTACAGAACCAGATCTACGCTCACCTAAAGAGGCCCGCAAATTTTTGAACAAACTTCGTGCAACCCTTGAATATCTCAATGTCTTTGACAGTGAAAAGGAAGGTTCTCTCCGTGTAGATGCTAATATCTCAATTAAGGGATCAAACAGGGTCGAGATCAAAAATATTACCTCATATAAAGGAGTGGAAAAAGCTCTCACCTTTGAAGTAACTCGTCAGAGAAATATGATTAGGCGTGGACAGGAAGTAGTGCGTGAGACCCGTCATTATGTGGAGACAAGGGGTGTTACCACAGCTTCGCGAAGTAAGGAAGAAGAGAATGATTACCGATATTTCCCAGAGCCTGATCTGCTTCCACTTCATGTGAAAAGTTGGGTTCCTGGAATTGAGCTTCCAGAGCTTCCAGATGCAAGACGTGAGAGATTTATGAATCAGTATTCTGTCTCGCTTGAACATGCAAAGACCCTCACTGGTTCATTAAAACTTGCAGATTTCTATGAAAGTGTGGCACATGTTGATAATGCACTTTCTGCAACATGGACTGCTGACTATCTGCTTGGAGAACTTCATTACCGTGATTTTTCAATCGAGATAATGCCTGAAGAGTATTTTATTGAACTTATAAACCTCTTAAAAACAGATACTATTACAGATAAGAGTGCGGTTGAAATTTTGCGTCACATTCTTGATCAGATAAAAGAGAATAAAAAACCAGAACGACCAGTCGAATTTGTAGAAAAACATGGGCTTTCCAAAGCTGGGGGTGATCAGATGACCAGCTTTATTGAAGAGGTAATAAAAGAACAGCCTCAGGCAGTAGTTGATTATAAAGCAGGAAAAGGGCCTGCACTAAATTTCCTTGTGGGACAGGTAATGAAAAAGTGCAGGGGAAGAGCAGATCCTGCCGATCTGAATATGAAAATCAGAGAACTGCTTGACAATTCATAATCTTCGGGATAGAATCCATGCATTTGATAATTGCAGAAAAAAATATTGCCGCACAAAGAATATCTGAAATTCTTTCAGGTAAAAAGAAAATATCAAACAAGAAGGACGGAGGAGTAAACCAATATATCTTTGATGATACGGTAACCATTGGACTTCGTGGTCATGTTGTCGGAGTGGACTTTGTCGATGGGTATACAAACTGGAGATCTGTTGAACGACCTCCACGCTCACTAATTGAGGCCGGAATTTTAAAACGACCTACTGAACCTTCAATTGTTAAAATAATTCAGCGACTTTCTAAAAAAGCTGACCGGGTAACGATTGCTACTGATTTTGATACTGAAGGAGAACTCATCGGAAAAGAGGCCTATGAGCTTGTAAAAGCAGTAAATCCAGATGTTCCGGTAGATAGAGCAAAATTTTCAGCAATTACAAATGAAGAGATCAACAATGCTTTTTCAAAACCGGCAGCAATTGATTTTGATCTTGCAGCGGCTGGTGAGGCAAGACAGGTAATCGATTTAATCTGGGGTGCCTCTCTAACACGTTTTATTAGCCTTACTGCAAAGAGAAGTGGCGCAAATATTCTGTCTGTTGGCCGTGTTCAAAGTCCTACTCTTGCATTAATTGTTGATAGGGAACGGGAAATTGAAAGTTTTATTCCTGAACCTTACTGGGAAATCGGACTTGTTACCGAAAAGAATAAAGAGACTTTTTCTGCACATCATGAAAATGGACGGTTTACAGATAAGACAGAGGCCGAAAAGGCCTATAAATCCACAAAAGAGCCATTGACAGTGCTTGATGTCAAGGAAGGCAGCCGGATTGACAGGGCACCGACACCATTTGATACCACTTCATATATCGTTGCTGCGGCAAGAATAGGACTTTCTGCCGCAAATGCTATGCGAATTGCTGAAGAACTGTATATGAATGGATATATTTCATATCCAAGAACTGATAACACCATTTACCCTCCCTCTCTTAATTTAAATGTCATTTTAGATACACTTGAAAAATCTCAGTTTAAGAAAGATGTAGAGTGGGTTAAGGTCAATCGGAGAAAAGTACCAACACAGGGCAAAAAATCAAGTACTGATCATCCTCCAATTCATCCAACTGGAGCTGCAACTCCTGAAAAACTTGCTGATTCCTGGAAGGTCTATGAATTGATTGTCAGAAGGTTTTTGGCAACGCTTTCACCAGATGCAAGATGGACAACACTTAAGATAACGATGGATGCATCTGGTGAGAAATATATCTCAACTGGCAGTAGGTTAACAGAAATCGGTTGGAGAATGGTTTATCCATATAGTGATGCAAAGGATTCCATTCTTCCGGAAGTTAAGAAAGGTGAGCGTCTTCCAATACTTGATTTAGCCCTTGATGAGAAGTTTACCCAACCGCCGGCGCGGTATTCACAGAGTAAACTCATTCAGGTAATGGAAGAGCTTTCACTTGGAACAAAATCCACAAGACATGAAATCATCCAGAAGCTTATCTCAAGAAAATACATCGAAGGAAATCCACTTAAACCGACTCTTGTAGGAAGAGCTGTTACAGATTCACTTGAGGCACATGCTGGTGAAATTGCACGCCCTGAAATGACCAGTAGTCTTGAAGCTGCAATGGAAGGTATAAAGACAAAAAAACAGACTCAGGATTTTGTCCTTAAAGAATCAAGGACTATGCTCAGCGCCGTTTTTGATGAACTTGAACCCAATCAGGAACAGATCGGAAAAGAGATTATCGGTCAGACTGATGAAGAATTAACTATTGGACCATGTCCTGTTTGTGGAAACGATCTTAGAATAAAAACAAAAGGCGGTTCTCAATTTATTGGATGCAGAGGATATCCTGACTGTTCATTTAATCTTTCACTACCGGGAACGATGTGGGGATCAGCTGTTCGCACAAAGAATGTCTGTGAAAAACACCATTTGTTCCATGTACTTCTTGTATCAAAAGGAGCTCGTCCATGGGAGATTGGTTGTCCGCTCTGTTCACAGATTGAACAGCAAAATCAATTTTTTGAAATGATGCCTTCAATGACTGAAGATCTCAGAAAAAAACTCATAGATCTTAATATTATTTCAATTTCAGAGATGGCAAAGACAGATCCTGCATACCTTGTTAAAAATCTTAAATGCACCCCAAAAGTAGCCGGTAAATTAAATTTGGAAGCAATTGAAGTGCTCTCTCTATTAAGAACAAGATCTGAATGTAAAAAGTTCATGAAACAGTTTGTGCCTCCAAAGCGTGGTCGAAGTCATTCAAAAGTTATGAAAGGGCTGACTGATGCAGGGCTTAACAGTATCGATGATATAGCCTCTTCATCTGTAAATGTTTTAAAAACAATCGGGTTGACTGATTCAGAAGCTGAAAGTCTCTATATTGAAGCAGTAAAATCGGTTAACAAAGCTAAGATGAAGGAGATTGGGGTATCAACTACAAGTTTGAATAAATATCAGCAGGCAGGATTTTTCACCCAGGAATTAATGCTTAAATGTCATCCTGCATATATCAGTCTCCTTACAGGTGTGTCAATTGAGACGATTCATAAGCATCAGGAATTAATTGCACAGGCTCTTTCAAAGTCTGTTCCTGAAAAGATCTCAAAGAAAAAAATTGAGATAGGCCGGGAGGAATTACTGTCAATTCCAGGGATAGATGAAGGAGATTTGGCTGCTTTATATAAACTTGGAATATATAATAAAGAAACACTTATTACTGCTGATAATTCAAAAATAAAGCAGTTGGAAATTGCTCCTGACCGGTTGAAAAAGATCAAAAGTTCAATTTTGAAGCATAAAAACTGATACAAATCTTTTTTCCTTATCAAAATAAAGTTGTACACATATTGTCAGAATACCAATGAACTGACTGGGGCGGTAGATAAATGTATACAAAATGGAAATCCTGGGCTCATGTAACAAAACTTGATCCTGATAAAACCCTAAATAGAGATTCAATTGAAGAGATAGCCACAAGTGGAACAGATGCATTGATGCTTTCAGGGACACTTAATGTCACTGCTGAAAATATGACCGAACTTCGTGATCTGATAAAGGAATATGGTCTTCCTCTTGTTGTTGAACCAGCAGGTCCTGAAGCTGTAATTCTTGATCAGATTGATCTTTTGTATGTTG
>CAYSSW010000032.1:0-25162 GCA_964434005.1 uncultured Methanospirillum sp. | reverse complement strand
CAGAGCGGACTATTCTACTTAAGGATGGCAGGATTGTATCATGAGTGACATTATTTTCAGCCTTGCTGTTCGAAATATCAGAATTAACCTGTTAAGATCAATCCTTGCCGCCCTTGGTATCACAATAGGTGTTATTGCAATAGCCTGTATGGGCATGATGGGTGTTAATATGACCTTATCAGTGACCGCCGAGCTTTCAAAGTCAAATAATGTGCTTGTGGTAAATCCTTATTCAGGTGGCGGTGGAATGGGTGGTCCACCAGGTGGTGGAGGTAATGATGATGAAGATTATCTTACCAAAAAGGATCTGACAAATATTGAGAAGGCTGTTGCAAGATATGGTTCAGTTTATCCTCTGTATTCTACAAGAGATAAAATTTCAATTGGTAAAGATGATTATTCCACAAGTATGTATGGTGTTGAGGATACGACGATGCAAACCGTCCTGACTTTGACAAACGGCTCATATCCGGCCGGTCTTCATGGAATTCTTGTTGGTCCTGATTTTGCAGATGATTATGGGGTTACAATTGGTTCACGCCTTAAAATTGGTGATCCAGATGAACCTCCCCAGACAAGTGTCAGGATCAGCGGTATCATCGAAGAACGTGGCATGACTATGGATATGAGCACTGACAGAGCTATAGTTATGAGCGATAAACTGTATACAGAAATTTTCGGGGGAGATGAAGAGTACAATAGCATAATTGTTACTCTCTATGATATCAATGATTCAGATGCAGCACGAGCGGCAATTGAAGATCAACTAAACCGGCGTGATGATGTTGTGACTGTTCAGGATAATAGCCGGATGATCTCAAGTATTACATCGACAATTTCAACACTTACTACATTCGTAACAGCTATTGCCGCAATATCACTCCTTGTTGCCGCTGTTTCGATATTTAATGTTATGATGATGTCCGTAACTGAAAGATATCGTGAGATTGGTATTCTTCGAAGTATCGGTACTCAAAAGAATGAAATCCGTCGTATGTTTGTATATGAAGCTACAATTATCGGCTTTGTCGGTGCAGGAATCGGAACTATGCTAAGTCTTGTATTTGGATATGTCTTTGTTGAGATGATGGTAGGTAATACTGATTATTTCTTCAATCCTGAGAGTCTCATGTATCTTCCGATTGGGTTTACAATAGGTGTAATTATTTGTGTGCTGTCAGGTGTGTTCCCTGCATGGAGAGCTGCTGATCTTGATCCGATTGAAGCGATAAGATCTGAATAATTTGATAGTCTTTTTGAAAAAAGTATTGACCTGACAATTAATTCACATAATAAATCAATATCTAATCCAATTTTTATTTTAATGATGTTTGGAGATGGCAATTATAAAAATTATGATAATGAAAAATCTGCCATTTCAACAGATTATGGTTTTGTAACCATAAATATCAGTTTCCTGAAGAACCAAGTTTAATATATACAGATTTACCAATTCAGGTTGATAACCCAAATATTGGTGGGGATTCAATAGGATACTTATCCTTTTATTAAAATATCTCCAATGACTTCTGACAATATCCATTATTTGACAAAAATATTAAACCAGAGTTACCTAAAACCTGCTAAAAAAAGAATTATACTTCACTTCTCTCAATTCTTCGAAATGCAGATTTAGGTTCTTTACAAGGTGGACAACGCCAGGTATCCGGAAGATCAACAAATGGAGTCCCCGGAGGAATACCCTGTGTTGGATCACCTCTTTCAGGATAATAGATCCACCTGCATGGATCACATCTGTAAATATCCATTCTAGTATCTCGTATCGAAACAACTCGCTTCATATATATAAATATGCGTTAATTGGATATATGTTTGACTAAAGTTTAACATTTGGCCTTTGTTTACACTTTTACGATACCAGACCCTGATTCAAATTTAAAATCAGACTACCAATTCCCTGTTTTACATTTACATTTACAGATTTATTATAATCCATATCAGGAACATAGATCCAATGATCATCTGATGCTGTAAAACCTTTCATTTCCTTATTCACTAATCCGGTATTTACACCGGCAGAAATCTCTGCATCAAATGGCAGAATCAGTTCAGTCTCACCAAAGCCACTCACAACAGTTGTATAAAGATCATCTCCGGCCATTTTAGATGCATCAACCTTAATATCTCCAAATCCATTTCCAATAGTAATTCGACTTATATTCATCCCATCTAAACAGACATAGGTTTCACCGGCGCCAATACTTATAGAAATTTCAGTCTTAATTAAAGGATTAACCTCAACTTCCCAGATCTCTTCTTCAGGAGAAGCACCAGACAATTCTCCATCTTTTGATTTAACAAAAACCGAAGTCTTCAGAGACTCTACATCCACATAAATCCGATCTTTTACAGAATCATATGCCCTTACCCTGGCGTCCATCAAAATATCAGGGTCTAAATTTTTCGACGGAATTATTGTAATATTTCCAGAACCAATAGCAAAATTAAGATCTGCAAAATTAGTACCATTTGTATGGATGATCACTGATTCATCTGTCAAATTTGAGGATTTACAAAACATCTCTCCACCTCCAAGCCAGGAAGTAATACCGGCCAAAAGAAATGAAAGCATTGTAACTGCAATTAATCCGATAATTATCCCTTTTTTTAACCCAGGATTCTTAATAGTGATCTTTGATATCATATCTTATCTTTCCCCAAAATAACACTGACATTCCAGTTCAGATACCGAATAAGAAGAGCATAAATCCATTTAGTCAAATATCCATCGGCGATGACGATCAAAAATCCCAAAGAAACACAGCCAATACCTGTGAACAAAACTGCAAGAGGAATATTCATCTCAATCATTGTTACAAGACCGGCAAGGTTTACTATTGCCATAACTGCCATAGTAATGCCGCCAATAACAAAACCTATTCCAGAAATTAGTAAAAACAATAAAATTCCAAACAGAATAATTGCCGGTATCAGGACAACAAGAACATTAAACAGACCAAGACCAATTGTTGCAAGAACTGCATGTCCAACGTTCTTTAAAGACAGATGTTCTTCAGCCTTCTTAACAAGAATAATCGCCCGCCATTCTTTTGCAAGTTCCACCGGGTCTCCAAGAGCCGCGGAGAGTTCATCTTCATCTCTTCCATTTAAGATACCAATAGTGAAATGCTCATTATAATCGGCGATAATCTCATCAAGTTCATCATCGGGAATTTTTCCAACAAGTGCACCCCGACATCTTCTGATAAATTCCTCTCTGTCCATTATACCTCATCCCCCATTGAATCCGGCCTACTTCCGTTAATCAGATGGTTTACCGCTTTTATAAAAGAATTCCATTCGTCACATTGCTTCTTACATATAGTGCATCCTTCAGAGGTAAGTTTATAGTACTTTCTTGGAGGACCTTCTTCAGATTCACGAAGATAAGTTGTGACATACTTTTCATCTTTTAATCGTTTTAAAAGCGGATAAATTGTCCCTTCTGATATTTCAATAAGAGTTGAGATCTCTCCTACAAGTTCATATCCATAACAGTCCTTTTTTGAAAGGAGCGAGAGAACACACATCTCAAGCACTCCCTTTTTAAACTGAACGTTCATGATAAAAAAGAGGGAGTTTACTGAACAGATACAGATTCCTCACCGTCATCATACAGATTTGAGTAATATCTGCATGTAAAGATCTGGATGAATGGAAGCAGAATCAGAGTAATTAACCCGCTTAATACCTGAAGTGCCGTGATATCAGGCATTCCGATTGCCTCTATTACTAAATTGATAATCACAGACACTAATATTACTGCAATAATTGCCAGAATATACTTTAACCAGCCGATTTTTCCGATTCTCTTATTAATGCTTCCAAAGTCAAAGGCAGCAGACATACTCCCGGTTCTTGCAAAGTTTACTACACCAATTGCTGAATAAAGTGTAACAATAATCATGAGGATTGCAAAGACAATACAAGTAATCAAAAACCCAGGGATCATTGACATAAACATAACAATAATGCCTTCTGTATCAATACTTGTGACTGTATCAAGTGGAAGTGCCATAAAGATTGTCAGTACAATTCCAACTATCAGGACGATTAACGGAATAATGACATACACTATACCAATAACAAACCATTTAAGTCCATCGACAAATAACGACCAGATACTGCCAAGTTCAGGAGATGGATCTTCCCCTTTCATAACCTTTACTCCATAACCCATAAGGATCGGGAAGATAATCGTTCCAATAATCAGAATAATCCAACGTTTCCAATGACCAACAAGACCATCTGCACTATATTTCAGTGATTCTTTAAGATTTGCGATAATATCCATAATACACCTCAAAACTATCTGCCATGACATGATTCAATACATTGATTGATACATTGCATTGCAAGGTAGCATACATTAGTTACTACTTATGAGCATATATAACTTACGATAATGAAACTGACAGGATAAGTAAAAAAAAGATTAGTTTCCAGCATCATAAAGTTCGGAATAGAACCGTGCTGCCAGAATTGATAAATATGGTGAGACAATTACCATAATTAAGATGCTAATTACTGGAATCATGTTGATTACAGAGCAAATAACACTAAGTACAATCCATATAAAGATGATAGCTAAAATGTATTTTAACCACCCTATTTTTCCAATAATTTCAAATATCTTACTAAATGCAAAAGCATCTCCCATTTTTCCGGTTCTTGCAAAACTGACAACTCCAATAGTTGAGATGAAAGATACAATCAGTGCAAGAATAATAAAGACCACAAATGCAAGTCCAAAGGATGCGACTAAAACTAATAATGATGAACTTTCTGATCCATCTGAAAGGAGAGCTCCTCCGCCAAAGCCTCCGATGAATATAATAGCACCAATGATAATTGGAATTAATAAATAGACAAATTCAATAATTAGCACTTTGATACCATCAATAAACATTCCAAGATAATTGTCTGGTTCTGGTGCCGGATTTGTTCCTTTCATTATACGAAGGGAATAACCCATAATCAGAGGGAAGATTATTGATGAAATAATCAGAATAATCCATCGGACCCATTTTCCAAATAATGCTTCATTAGCATATTTGAGAGAATCCATAAAGGTGTTAATTATTTCCATAATATACCACAATAATAATCTTCACTCATCCTATATATATTCATCCATCAAAAGATTTGTTTGATTAAATAATCTTGTATAAAATATAATCCCTAAACAACAGAATCTTATTGTATTGGTAAAAGTTTCTGGTTATCAGCCATCCGTCTGATAAATTTCTCTCTTGCAGATTATCGACATTTATAAGTCTCTCATTCATCCAGAAACGGAGTGCAGAATACCAGATTCTATCATGAGGATTAGTAACATTTGCTTCCCATATTACAGTATCATCCCCGGTTTTTTCATTGATTGAATTACTCCATTCTAAAACCGGTTCATATGAATGCGATGCATTTATCTCCCATGCTGCAATTGGAACAGTTATCAGGAGAGAGAGGATGATACATCCGACAAAAAACAGAGACATCTGCCGGTTAACTGAAAGTCTGTAAAATACAAGAATCAGAATTACCGGAACTGCTGCCATTATTATCCAGGATATTGGAGATAGAAGGCTGTACCAGAAGAAGACCACAGCATTATTATTAGGTTCTAGAAGTGAATTGATACTTACAAGCATTCCGGCGATGAATATAAGAAGTAAAGCTGGATAAAGAATCTTTTTCGAAATTTCTCTCTTCAGGGATAAATAATCATACATTCCAATGGTTCCAAAAATTATAAGCAGAGGAAGAATAGGATCCAGGTATCTTCCATACATGTAAGCAGTATCATTCTGAATTATTGTAAAGACAAATAAAACACCTACAACAAAGAGAACAATTGAAGATATTGCAACAAAGATTGCTGTACCCTCTGCTTCAGGGGCTTTTTTCATGGATTTATACAGCCAGAAGAGTGCAAAGATGAAAAAGACCGTAAAAGATCCAATAACAAGATACTGAATCTCTAATATACAGGTATGCAAAAATGTAAGATAATTACCGCTAATCGTTGAAAAGACAGTTGAAACTGACAGACCATATCCATGAGGAACCCCTCCTTTGAAGATTATATTAATTACTACCCATATTCCATAAGTTATCACAAGAGTTAAAAGTCCTGCAACCTTCTTCAAGCTTAACCTTCTTATTTCAGGACTATTTCTGTTAACTGCAAGGATAATTATCATTGCTGCAATATACCCTATTATTAAAGCAACACCTGTAGCTCTTGTCAGAAATGCAAGAGCAATTACAAATCCGGTGATAACATCATATCTACAGGAATCAGTACTTTCGGCCCTGATAAATGCCCATACACTCACAACAACAAGAAGAGTAAACAAATTTTCACTCATCAAAATGAGGTTTGATGCAGTAATCGATGGAAGTAATGCTACAAGAACAGCTCCAAAAACAGGATATAATCCTGAAGTAAATCTCTTTAATATCGCCCATGCCGGGAATATTATGAGCGATGAGATGATACAGTTTAGAGCTAATGAGATATGATAAGCAATTACCGCATTTTCTGTTATAATATGACTTGCAATCAAAAGTATAGGATAGGCTGGCGGATACTGTGAAGGATATACATCACTATTAAAAATCAAACCATTTATAAACAGTCTTGCAATATAATCATATTCTGATTCATCAGGAAGACTTTGCGGATGGACAATCGACAATGTAAGAACTATCCTGCCTAAAACTATGACAATATAACAGATAGACAGAAACAGAAGAGTATTTCCGTCAATTAACCTCTTAATCTTTTCAGAGATCATGATCTTTTCCTGCTTTTAAATTTACCCTCTGACCAGAATAATAATTCCAAGAATGATGACAGCCGCTCCCACAATTCTTGTAACACCTATTGCCTCGTGGAACATGAATGCAGATGCAATAAAGATAATAACAAATGTCAGGGCAATAAATGGATAAACAAAGGACAAATCTGCCCTTGACAATGCGATTAACCAAAAAACTGATGAAAGTGCATAACAGACAAGCCCGGTAAAGACAAATGGATTAAAAGCCATTGAGAGAAGAGTTGGAACCGTCAGAGAGGTGACCTGTCCAACATCAGTCATACCAATCTTCCAGAGAATCTGGCCGGAGGAAGCAAATAGAATTCCGATGAGTATAATAAAAATTACATTCATTTACGAAGTCTCTCCTCAATTCTATCTAATTTCTTGGTAAGATAATCAATAATTAAACCAATAGAACTTAATTGAACCCCGAAGAATATCAGAAATACACATATGAGTGGATAGAATTCATGGACAAGGTAATAGTTTGTAATTTTCTCATAAACACTGAAAAGTCCAAAGATTATTCCGATAATAATCATTAAAAATCCGGGCACTGATATCAGTTTTGCAAGAGGGGAAGTCTCATACCAGGCAATTGAGAGAAGAGCTCGTAGCATCCGGTAACCATCCCGGATTGGATGGAGTTTTGAGGTTCCAACTCTCTCACGATATTCAATTGGAATTTCAGAGATTATATATCCAAGTTTTGCAGCCCTGACAGTCATTTTTGTCTCAAATTCAAGGCTTTTTGCCTTTACCTTCAGACTTTCAAAATTACTTCGCCTAAAGGCCCGCATCCCGGTCTGACCATCAGTGATCACTTTGCCACTTATATATGTTGCAAGCGTAGAGAAGATGACATTTCCAATCCGATTAAAAGCCGGGATATTTTTACTTTCAACCACTCTTGATCCAAGGACTAAATCTGCACCGTTGTCAAGCTCTTTTATCATTTCAGGGATATATCGTGCAGGATAAGTACAGTCTGCATCAGTAAAGATTAAAATATCTCCGGTAGTATTTTCAACCCCGGTAAATAATGCTCCTACTTTTCCCTGATTTTGTTCGTGAATGATAACTTTTACTTTATCGCTGAGATATTTTTTTGCTATTTCTGCGGTTTTATCAGATGAACCATCGTCAACTACTACTATTTCATCAACAAAAGGGAAGTATTCCTCAATTACAGGTCCTATTGCCTGTTCCTCATTATATGCAGGAATAATAAGGCTTATCATATCTTCATTCCTGCTATTGTCCTCTTTAGTCCTTCATGAATGTCAACTTCAGGGGTAAACCCAAGTTTTGCCTTTGCTACCGTGATATCAGGCAGTCTTCTCATTGGATCATCAGGGGGCATAGGTTCAAAGGTTAGTTTTGATGCTGAATTTGTGAGGGAAATTATCATCTTTGCAAGTTCAAGCACTGTGTGTTCTACCGGATTTCCAATATTTATTACAGCGCCTCCAAGATTCTCAAGGCCTGCAAAGGTTAGAAGTCCGACAACCTGATCTACTACATAGCAGAAACTTCTTGTCTGACTTCCGTCACCAAATATTGTTACCTGTTCGTTCTTGAGTGCTTGACTGATAAATCTTGGAACTACCCGCCCATATATTCCATCAGGTCTCATTTTAGGGCCATATGTGTTAAAGATTCTTGCAATTCTTACATCCACATTATGCTGACGATGATATGCCATACAGTAGGCTTCACCTGCTCTTTTTGCTTCGTCATAACAGCCACGAATTCCGGTTGTGCTTACATTTCCCCGGTAAGTTTCAGGTGTCGGGTAAACAGCTGCTTCTCCATATGTTTCACTTGTTGATGTGAATAGTAATCTTGCTCCATGCTTTTTGGCGATTCCAAGAGCATTCCATGTTCCAAGTGTGTTTGATTTCAGGATCTGGATTGGGTAATCATAAAATTCAAGTGGTGAGGCACGAGAAGCCATGTGAAAGACATAATCAAGATGTTCTTCTATCTCAATTGGTTTTGAGATGTCGTGGTTTATAAATTTAAATGATCTGCTATCTTTTACTGGTTCAATATTTTCTATTCTTCCTGATGCAAGGTTGTCAATACAGATTACTTCTGCACCAAGGTTTATGAGTACTTCACATATTGTTGATCCAAGAAAACCGGCCCCACCTGTGATGAGGACACGTTTTCCAGAATAGGGGAGATGTTTCACCCGGTTTATTATTTCTATTATGTCAGCATCAGTCATTTGATAAATATATTTACTTATATGTAAATAAGTGGTCTGGTAACAGGTAATTTGTAGAATAATGGGATTTAAGTATTTATTAGATATTTTATAGATCCTGCCATGCAATTAAGGCTTGATTATTATAAACTATTATGACCTTTTCCGGAGTTCCATCAATACTTTGGTTTAATTGAACTCCAGGGGCAAAAGACTGACTAAAAATTATAGGTATACTTGAACCATCTTTACGAATTACTTTTATAGAAGAACTGTCAGGAAATAATATATCTCCGCCGGTATGCTGGATATAAACATTACTTCCATCATAACCGGCAATAAACGTCATATATGGAACAGTTGTGAGCGGGGGACTTATTATTATCATACTCATAATAATCCCAAATGCCCCAACAACGACTGCAACAAGCACTAATGCACTAAACGCGTCTGATACACAGGAATCTTTGGTATCAATTCTCATTTAGTATTCACCTAATAAACACTAAACTTCCCGGAGATAGCGTCTTTGGTATTTCCTGATGTGTCGGTTGCAATAGCCTTTATATAATAATCACTGGCAGTAACACCTGGCACTGTCCAACCATACTGATTGAGCATCAAATTTCCAATAATCTTTTGATAATCATTATTACCATATTTGTACCAGAGTTCCACACCTTTTATACCAACATTATCTGTTGCTGTCCACATGATGTAGAACGAACTACTCCTTTTTATACTTATACCTCCCGTTGGAGCAGTAATCGTAATTTCAGGAGGCGTTACATCAACAATTGTAAAGGTAGAACTCTCACCGGATTTTGACACTCCGGCAGTATTAGTTGCCGTAACAGTAACCGTCACATCTTTTGGATTTGGAGGAACAGTCCATTCGTACTGACCAGTATTAGAAAGGCCGGTTGCAATCACCGTGCTTCCTGAACTCCCTATAACCGAATAGGAGATATCGATAGAGAGCGGACTTAAGAATTCATCAGTCGCAGTCCACATAATTTGGTCAATCCCATCACAATTATGATTCCCGTTCATAATAACATCCTTAACAGTCGGAGGTTCAATCTTTATCGTAAAGACATTATCACTGTAATCATATGCAGAATTGCTATTAGTATCATATGCAGTAACCCTGACACGACACTTTTCACTCTCTTTTACCGGCACGTTCCATAAATATGACCCGGTGTTCTTGGTAATAGCAATCTCTTCCCAGTTAAGCGTTCCTTTAACGGAATACTCAAGTTTTATTCTATCAATTCCGCTCTCATCAGTTGCATTATAGCGAATATTAACCGTTGAATTTGCAGCAAGAGTCTCTCCTCCGTTTGGATAAGTAACAATAACAACTGGTGGATTATCATATAATTCAAACACTCCACTTCTGCCGGTGGCAGTTGATCCAAATGAATCATGAATAGTCACCTCAACCATTGCATTTTCGCCCGGTGTTTTTGGAGTTAACCAGAAATAACTCTCATTGCTACCATTAAGAGTTCCAATATTTGTCCAGGTACTTCCATCTAATGAAAATCTAAGATCTGCACTAATTATCGGTGCATCTGATGTAACTATCCACTTAATCTCATGAGTAGTATTAATAGCAAACATATCACCAACAACAGGAGATGTAACAGTAATTGTCGGATCCCTTGGCTTTATCGTGAAATCAGCATCACTACCATCATCAACTACAAATCTCTGACCATTTGAGATACAATTAGCGGTAACAAACACACGGGCATTACGTGAGACATCAGACGGAATCTTCCAGCTAAAACTTGTAGTTGTTACGGAAAGGTTTGTTCCTCCTTCAATAGTCTTCCAGTTTTTCCCTGAATCGGTTGAATAAACAAGATCAATTGTAGATACAACTTCTGAACCGGTCAGTTTCCATTTTATCGTCTGTGTTAAACCTGATTCCCAGATCTCTCCCCCATTTGGAGTAGTAAGACTAATTGATGGAGAGATTACCTTAAATGGACCACTCTCTGCACCTGCTGACTGGTCATACATATCTGTAACGGTCAGATTTACAAGCACATTATTAAATGACCCGTTCGGTGTCTTCCAATTATACGAAGTATCAGTTGGCCCTAACTCTGTAATATGTATCCATTCGCCCCCGGTCTGATATGAAAGAGAAATGCTTTTTATTCCGCCATCTGCCTGTGCCGTCCAGTTAATCGGATGAAATGTATCCCTTGCCAGGTTCTCCCCACCCTTTGGATAGGTTATTTTTGGAACTGGTGAATTTACTAAAATTGAGAACTCATCGGTCTCCTGTGAAACTGTGATACCTGAAGTGCAATGGAGAATTCCACGAATTTTTACCTTGCCCGGATCTTTTGGAATCGTCCAGGTAATACTTGTTTTATCGCTTGCAAGTCCGGTACCACCAGGTATTGGATTCCATGTACCATTGTAATACAAAAGATCAATACCTGAGACAAATGGCTGACCGGTAAGAGTCCAGGTAATTGGCTGATTAGTTCCGGAAATCCATTTACTTGAAGATGTAGGAGATGTGAATTTTAGTGTCGGAGTTATTATTTCAAAGACATCGTCACTGTCATCACTTGCAGTTCCATTATAATTATCATATGCTATTACCCTTACAAGGCCAAGGATTGTGTTTATTTCAGGGATTTCAAAAGTGCAGTTTGTTGATGTTCCAGGCAAATCTTTTGCAATATCAACAAAATTTTTACCAGAATCGATTGAGTAAGCAACATCAATACTTTTAACTCCGGTTGATAATACAGACCAGTCAATTATTGTGGAGTTTCCTCCATCAAATACTTCTCCTCCATTTGGATTATTTACCTGAATTTTTGGAGCTTCTGTTTTGATGGAGAATGGTTTCATGCTTATGCCTGATGCACTGAATTGATAGTTCCCGTTAATTGATACGTTTACTACAGCATTATCTGTCTTAACAGTTGGGACAGTCCATGAAAAACGCCGTAAATCCTTAGACAATCCTATTCCGCCATCAACAGGAGTCCATGTATCATTAGTTGCATCGGTTTTATAATAAAGATCAATTGATTTAATTCCATCTTCTCCTGTCAGGGTCCAACTAATATATGTGGATTTTCCGGCGTTTAAACTGCCAGACGGTGCTTTCACTGTGACGGTTGGCTGTCTTATAACAAGGTCAGCAGTTACCGGATCAAGCGGAGAGTTGGTTAGTCCATATATTGTTGCACGGATTTTTGAGTTATCACTTGGATCATCCGGGACCTGCCAGATATATGAGGTAATATTAGGGGAAAGGTTTGCAATAGATACATAATTGTTAGTTTTTGCTGATAAGTATTCAAGAGAGATAATACTTATGTAATCTGCCCCTGTCAGAGTCCATGAGATGTTCATATTTGAGTCAGTAAACCATCTTCCTGACGGTTTTTTTAGGGTTATTGTCGGTGCAGTCAGTTTAAACCGTTGACTTGTGTTAGATATTGATAATCCACTGCTTTCATGCACTGTTACATTTATCAATACACTACTTGCTGATAGATTTGGAGTCCAGGAATATTTTGTTTCTGTGCCTGATAGATTAGTTATTATATTATTCCAGTTTATTCCAGAGTTTGTAGAATATTTGAGATCAATCCCTGTTATATCTTTAGTGTCTGTTGTATTCCACCGGATCTCGTTAGGAGACATTACATACCAGATATCATCCTTTTTGGGGTTTTCAACTATCACTGTAGGATATTTACGAATTTCAAACGTTTCATTACTTGTTGATGATATATCCTCTTTAGTTGTAATATCTTTGATTGTTACACGTACACGGGCATCCTTTGTTGGATAATCTGGAATCTGCCAGGTATAACGTGTTGCTGTATTTGCTTGTTTAGTAAATTGTGTCCAATTATTACCGTTGAAATATGAGAGATTAATCCCTTCAATATACGAATTATTTGTAGTCTCGAAGAGTATGTCAAAGAGTTTACCAACAAATAATGATTCCCCACCGTTTGGAGCTATAATACTGACAGTAGGGGTTTTTGGAACTTCTTTTATGTTAAACTTTTCACTATCGCCAGTAACAGGAGTTTTATAGCCAATAACCTGGACTCTAATTGTTGCTGAGGTTGTCTTATCTGGAACCGTCCACTCACAATTCGTTGCAGATCCGGAAATATTCTTTATTTGAGTCCAATCATTTGAATTTTCTGAATAATAAACATTAA
The DNA here is from genome assembly GCA_964434005.1 of uncultured Methanospirillum sp. Classification (GTDB taxonomy): domain Archaea; phylum Halobacteriota; class Methanomicrobia; order Methanomicrobiales; family Methanospirillaceae; genus Methanospirillum. The sequence goes on along the minus strand of CAYSSW010000032.1, from coordinate 11,879 downwards.
TTCCTGAAATTGTAACTCCATCAAAATCCTTAAAGGTCCAGTTAATCTGCTTGGTCGTCCCTCCAGTTAGAGTTTCACCTTCCTTTGGATCTGTAACAGTAACTGATGGCACTATAATTGGTACTGTAGAATTTAGTCTAAAAGCATCGCTGACATCATCATCAGTTGGAGGGTTTCCATCCTTAGAGTATAATTTTATTTTTATTCTGCCCTGATCTGTTGATGGAGTAATATTTTTTGGAACAAGCCATGAATATGTTTTTACATGCATTTCATTTTTAATAATACTTGTATATGTTTTTCCATCATCAAGCGAGTATTCTAAAGAAACACCTGTGATATTTGCATCTTCAGGTGTATAGTACCAAGTGATATCTTTCGTCTCACCAGTAGTATAGATCTCTTTTTCAACCGGATGTGTGATATGGACAGAAAGATTTCCTTTGTTAACTATTGAGAAAATTTCTGATTCGGCAAAGCCAAGTACATTTAAATTATCATCTTTTGCAGTAACTACAATTTTCGCCTTACCTTCTGTAATATCTTTAACTGTCCATTTAGATGACATCTCCTTTGTTTCAGCTATCGATGCATTTCCCTCCTCGACATTCAAGACTATGTAAAATCTTGGATCAAGATTTAAACTGGTATTATAAGTCCAAGAGATTGTTACCTCATCATCGTCTTTCCAAGTGTCTGATTCTGTTGGACTTGTGATCTTAAGGTTAAATTCCGATTGTGCTTTACTTTTAATTATAAAAGTCTCACTTGTTGCTACCTTCGAATTTCCAGCATTATCAGTTACATTTACAACGATCTGAACATTACTTGAAGGGAAATTCGGAATTGTCCAGGTATAACTTTCCGGATTGTTTTGAACAGTATTAATCGATCTTTCTACTCCATCAACTATATAGGATAAATTTACTGACGAAATACCCGAACATGAATCAACAGCCGTCCATCTAATAACCTGCTCAGTTCCTTCTTCCCAAACATAACCAGATACTGGTCGCTTTACCTCAACTACCGGAGGAGTATTATCTTTTATCTCTACATTGCCTGAATATCCTGTTGCAGAAAGGCCATCCCAGTTATAAACAGTAACAGAAACATTGACAACTCCGGTTATTCCTCCCGGATTCCAAGTATAAGGTTGAAATTGCAATCCGCCAATTTTTATCCATTCACCGTTATTTACCTGATATGATATGTCAGCACGGTTTTTAGCATTTGAGGCAACCCAGGTTATTACTGTATTTGAACATGCTTCTGAATCAGCAACATTCACACTGGTGATAACAGGTGGAGCTGGATTATCAGGATCAGGTAAATTCCCACCAGAATTATCAATTGTTGCATTTGTGTAATCAGCTGATGTATACAGTAGAATATTACCTGAAGATCCATTTTTAGAGCCTGTGGCTGACATCACCAGAATGAAAATAAATAGAAGAATTATTATTACAGTGATTTTTTTCATTTTAAAACTCCGATATCCGAAATAGAGAAGATATAACCTATAGTTTTTACATTATAAGTTTTTAGAATATTTAGACCTGATATCGTCCAGAATTTAATAATTAATGACATTGATTTAAAATTGAAGAGATTGTACATTTTAATTTTCCCGAATTTTGTGTTCTTACAACGGTAAACCTTGAATTATCCATTATGTGAATAAACAATTCCTATTTTTGGCTTACCTCCCTTTGTAGGAATATCAATATATTCACCAAAGCTAAAGAGATCACTACTTGGGTTAATTTGACTATCAGGAACGGGTATATCATCAAGTAAAAATGATAACTGCTCAACAGGTATTGGATCTCCACCATCATGGACTATTCTTATCACATTACGGGGAACCCCATTTTGATCAAAAAGATTAACAACTGTAAATTTTATTGCCGGAATCTCTTCTGGCAAAGGCTGAGAAAAAACCATAACTCCTACAATCGTAAGCCCTGCAATAACAATTCCTATGATAATTAAAACTCCAATAACTTCAGATGCAGCAGAATCTGATCTCATTTAATCCACCAGATAATATAATTCCTTGAAATACTCAGAATCTTTCGCTCCAAAATTGGAAGGAGGCACAACAGGATCGCCGGGTTTTACATAACATAAATCCATCACGCAATCCTCTGAATACTCATAAAACCATGCAGTCATAGTATGCCAGCCCTTTCCTGGATTAATCGTTCCAGGATACCACCCGGTAATAGTCCTACCATCTACTTGTGGACCATTATTTGGTCTTTCCCATGCACGTTGATCCCAAATTACAAGATGTCCATTTACATCATATTCATTGTAGGCATCTACACCATCAATAAATAGTTTAGCCCCATCATCTGCCCGGGTATAGAATGTGTAAGTCCCTTCATCTTCAATATAAATATAACCTGTCCAGTTTACATAGAAGAAATCACGTTTATATGGATCATATGTAGAAATACTTCTATCTCTCTTTCCAACCTTTCCAAAAGTATCAGGCCAGGTTTTATCAAGCGAAGAAAAGCCCCACTTTTGACCATGATCTTCTACCCCTTTAAGATCTGCAAATCGAATATATGGGTGAATCTGTTCATTTACAGGAGCATAATTTTCGATATAATTTCCTGAACCACGATTACGAGTTACATATTTTCTCATATCCGCATACTGGGCAGTAGCACTATAATCTTTAATATATGCATCCTTCCAATAATTTCCTTTCACACCATTGATTGCAAATTTGGTTTTTATCGTATGATCAGATTTTAGCGGTTTGAAAGAATAGGAATAATCCCAGGTCTGTGCACTTGAAAGTGTAATTGGTGAATCATCAACGGAGAGGCTAAATGTTCTGTTTCTCAGAGTAACACTAAATCCATTCCAGTTTTCATTTTTGGATGTGGTGTTTATTCGGTATGTTGGAGTGGCATCTTCAGGATATTTCCGTACCTCCGGGGAATCAGATACCAAAACACCTGAATCTGAAGTCACAAATCCACCCAGTCCGGCGATTGAAGTTATCTTATAGAATGGGATAAATTCAACAAGCATTGAAATATCGCATGAAATTGAACTATTTACATATGTATAATCATGTAACCAGTGTGCAGGCTGAATTACTGTTCCATTTAAGTTAACAGTTTCAGCATCAACAAGCCCATTGATTATTTTGATATCTTTAATATCATAATTATCAGGAGTCCCACTAAATACTGCTGAAAAATCTCCTCCATATGGAATTTTGATAAGCATATCAGTAATTTCCCCATCCTCTGGTGATAAAAGAGTTTTACCATCAGAAACTACAGTTCCATTAACACCGGCGTTATAAATTCGGACTTTATATGAACCAACTTCAAATACAACTGCTATTGAGGTATCTGACAAGACCTCCGGGATTACATATTCATATTGAACTTTTTGACCCTCTGCATTAGGATCTGTTTTGCTTAACGAATTGTTTATTACAATATCAGCGGTATCAGATATGTCATCAGTAAGGGTATAGATATTCCCTATCTCATTTCCTGATCCCGGTTCTGCGGTCAGATTAAACTGGTTTTTGAAATTGACATAAAAGTCACGATACTCTCCGGACGGAATTTCAGTTCCATCTGATATAGTGGTTCCTTCTTCTCCAGAATTAAAGACCCGTACTGTATAACCACTAAGAACAACCACCGTATAATCATTATCAATAGGTTCAAGAATATAGTTATATGATTTTTTACCTTTACCATCAGAGTCTGTCTTCTTATTTGGATTCTGTTTTACTTCATTAACTGTTGAAAGATTTTGTACAGATAAAATATCTCCAAGAACTTTATTATCTGAACAATTAATAACCGGATTGAAGACTCCATTATCGGTAACATTAAAGTCAAAGTAACTTCCAGCAGTGACAATTGTGTTATTGACGGTGATATTATCAGATCCACCTGCATAAACCCTGACGGTATGGGCAAAATTCACAACCATTGAATGGTTTTTATCAACAGGTGTTATCAAATATTCATAAGAATCACGGCCTAAACCTTTATCGTCAACAGTATGTGGGTTATTAATTACCTCTTCAGGAGTATTCACAAGTGTATCAGAGGTGTAAATCTCACCAAGTATTTTTCCATTAGTTGTGGTTATTGTCGGGTTAAATGTTCCATTTTCAGGTACTGTAAAGTCTTTGTATTCCCCGGATGGAATATCAGTCTTATTCACAACAATTGGATCTGTTCCATTGTTAAATACCCGCACAATCTGCCCCAAATTAAGAACAACCGATTTACTTGAATCTACCTTTGAAATTGAATAAGTATAATCAGACTTTCCAGAAGCCTCTGATGATGTAACATTTTGGGGATCAGAAATAACTTCATTCACAGTTTCTTTTAATGAGTTTACGGATATAATATCACTAAATACTTTTCCTTCTCCACTATCAATTATGGTTGAGAAATCAACTCCATTTGAGACTAATAAACTGATATTCTCGCCGGGAGCGACTTCTGTTCCATTAACAGTTATCGCCTGAGATCCATTATTAAAGAACTTAATAATATATGCCTGTAATATTGCGACTAAATAGTCAGAATTAACAGAGCTAATTTTGTTATAGAAATACTCAGATTTACCATTACCACCTTTATCAACATCATGACTTAGATTATTAATAACTTCAGTACCATTCTCATGAACAAAATAATTTTTAACCGGAAGTGAAAAGATATCTCCTAAAATATTTTGGCCTTCGGTTGTGATATTTATACTAAATGGACTGCCATCAACAATACGGATATCAGAATAACTGCCGGGCTTTGAAGAAATACTAACATTATCATTAATTGTTATATTTCCTTCACCGCTGTAAAAAGTCCGGACTGTTCTTGCAAAATTAATAACAACTGACCATGTCGAATTAACATTTGGAATTACATATCCTCTATACTGAGTCTCTCCAATTCCCCCATTATCAATCAGATGATCTGAAGAATCAATTACTTCCTGCTTTTCTACAAGAGACGGAACACTAAAGATAGTTCCAAGAATTCCATCATTTTCACATGTAATTGTGGGATTAAAATCTTCGTTTTCATTTACAAAGAATTCTTCTTTTCCGCCGGGGAGTATTACCTTATTTTTAACAGTAATATTTTCATAACCATTATTGTAGACCCTTACCACCTGATTTAAATTGAGGACAAGCGAGTAATCTGTTGTAACCCCTTTAAGTCCATCATAATTGAAACTCTGAGTTCCGATATATGAAGGATCAAAATCACGTTCTGGATCATTGATAACTTCTGTTGCATTTTCCTTTAACGAATTAACAGAATAAATATCACCAAATGTTCTCTCATTATTACATATGAACTCTGCAACAAAATCTCTCTCTTTTGATACAAATGTATCATTTCCTTTAGGACCTATAGTATCTCCATTAAGAGTTATTGGATCAGATCCATTATTGAAGACCCTGATTATATATGCAGGTTGAATTACGACTGCATAATCGTCATCAACTTTTTCTATTGTATAACCATCATATGTTTTTTTACCAATAGAATTGGTATCAATTGTTTGATTTGTTGCTTGTAAAACATCTTCTGGAAGATCCTGGGCTTGCCCCTTAACGGTTATTAATTCACCAAGATATCCTTCTGTTGTGACTGGTGGATTCCACTTATTATTTTCAATTACAGAAAATTCATGCTCTGTAAATGGAGGAATAGTTGTTCCATTAACAGTGATATTATACTCACCATTATTATAAATCGTGACCTTTTTTACAAGGTTTATGACAACTGACCAGTCAGATAACACTGGTGAAATTTTATAATCTGTATACTCTTTCTTATCAAATGCCCCATAGTCAGGAGATGAATCCTCTGAAATAACATTATCAGAGGTATTTTTAAGGGAGACAGTTTCATATATCTCACCAAAATTTCGGTCTAATGATTCTAAAAATGGATTAAAACTACTTCCATCTTCAACTGTAAAATCGGAATAACTTCCTCCACTGATATAATCTTCAATAACAAAAATATCAGATGAGCCTCTGTTAAAAACCCGAACAAAATGGTTAAAATTCAGGGCAATAGAATAATCTGTTCTTACATTACGCAGACTATACTGGTACTGATATTCTCCATTTGCATTTTTATTTATTTCAGGATCCTTCATTTCACTTGCAGAATTATATAAAACGTCTTTCTCATAAATATCAGCAAACGTTCTCTTATCTGAAATAGTTTCTAATAGTTTTATATAGTCCTCACCATATGAAACCTTAAAATCATAACTTCCGTTTACCGGAATCGAAATATTTGCAACTTTTACAGGATCAGATCCTGTGTTAAATACTCTGACAATCTGCTCAAGATTAATTAGAACAGAATAATCTCTATCAACAGGCAAGATGGAAAAACCATTATAAGTCTTTGTTTCTTTTCCGACTGCTCCAGAATGAAGAACTGGATTTCCTTTTATTATCTCATCTGCATTGTTTTTAAGCCCATCGGCATACAGAATATTTCCTATAGTTCTATCAGTACAAGAAATATCTGGTTTAAACTCTTTTCCTATGGTCACTGCAAAATCATGATATCCATTTGCAGCAATTTCCGTCCCGGAAACCGTAATATTTGACGATCCTGAATTATAAACCCGAACCTTTTTTGCTCCCTCGATAACTATAGATCTGTCAGAATTAACATTTGAATAACTATATGAATATGTATTACTATCTTGTGCAGTGCATTCTATGCTTGGATTACTACTATAAACTTCAGCAACAGTATTTTTTTGTGAATTAACATATAGTATTTCTCCAAGATAATTATCTCCATCAACAGTAATAGTCCGAGAAAAATCACCATTCGCTGCAACTGAAAAATCAGCAGACTTATTTGGGGAAATGCTAACATTACCGACCTTTATAGATTCTGTGCCATTATTAAAGAACCGAAGACGGAAACCTGAATTTATTACTAAGGAATAATCTGTATCAACCGAGGGGATACTAAAACCAGGATAAGTAGAGGTTATTTTTTTAGGATCATTAATTACATCTTCTGGATTATCGGCAAGGGTTCCAGCAAGTGAAATCACCTCTCTAACAGTTTCTCCTGAAATTGTTGGGGTAAACGGGTCTCCATTAGATATTAGAATTGTTCTATTCCCACCGGCAGGAATTGATATATCATCTATATTGTTATCAGAAACTGTTATTGTTTCAGGCCCGTTATTAAATATTTTGATAAATCTTGCAGCTTCAATAACATATGTTCTACTTGTATTTACCGAATTATACGTCAGTGAATATGTGGATTTACTAAAACTGTCAGTAATCGTCTGTTTTGAATTATTGTGTGTTACATTCTCTGCATTGGATTCAAGTGAATTAATATAAATTATTTTTCCAAGTTTATTACTACTACCCGCCTTTATAGTACCATTAAAATTTCTCCCTTCTGTTGTTTCAATAGTAGAGTTATCACCGGCAGTCAAAAAATAATCATTTCCACCAACTATGGCATTAATAGAATATGAACAATTATTAATTACTCTAATGAATACAGATTCTCCCTGAATTTTTTCAAACCGCACATAGAGAGTATAATCATTACCACAAGTTTGAGATTTCGGCGGAATCTGCCAGGAATATTCTAATTTACCAGCTGCTTCATCTATCTTAATTCCATTGTCCTCAATATCACTATAAAGCGAATCATATTGAAGATATCTCATCTCCTTTATCTGGTATCCAGTACTAGCCGTTACTGACATTTTAGGCTGGTTACAGGAGATTGCTTTTTGTTCAGAATCTTTGAAGATATTTTCATCATTATTATCATTAGAAAGATCTCTGACAGTTCCACCATCCGGATTATAAACCCTTAATTTACAAGTTCCATCATCTAAATCCACTACCACTGTTAAGTCCTTTCCGTCGCCATAATAAGGATATAAATTAATTGGTAGTTGAACAGAAACAGGAATATTAGATCCTCCGGTTTTAACAGCATCAGCAGTATTGATGCCTTTCATATATCTGATACTTTTAATACAATTATCACCATTATTAATGTTTAACCAGAGATCAGAAGAGATATTCGCCGAACAAGATAAAGATCCTGAAGGAGTTTCTGCTTTACCACACTTTGCTGTAATATCACTTCCACTACTTCCTGTTACAAAAGCTTTAAGGTTATACGGTTCCGCTGATTTGAATACAACAACAACGGTTATTTCATCATTTTTTTTCAGATAGGAAGAAAGATCTAGAGGGTTATCAATTGGTATAGTTTTGACTTTTGGATCTTCAATAACTGTTTCAGCATCATAGTGTCCATACAAATAATAGATCTTATCAATAACACTTGTAGTAGTCTCAATCGTAATTGTATCTGATGATGTTTCAAGTTTTCCATCAGGAGATGCAGCACATTTGCCTTCTGCACACACTTGACCAGGTTCTCCGTAAGCATAAACCCAGACATTTTGATTAGGAGGATTTATTAGACCTTTTTGATAAATTAAGGTGTCACTACTATCAGATGGATTATGATAGATTAGAGCAGCTGATTCAATAATCCTATTAGTACCCGTCATATCTTCGGAGTAGGTTAGCGTATTACCAAGAGAAAACGTCTTATCACCGGTTTTATCACCGGTTTGTAACTTAGGATCAGTAGCATTTAAAGTTTTAGAATTACCATCAGAATATGAGATAAGTACCTTATATTCATCAGGTTTCAATATATCTCCACCCATTGGGGTGATGTTAATGATATTATTAACACCCTGAGTGGAATTTTTTATATCAACATGAGTATCGGGTAAAATTGTCGGAGGATAAAACCCAATTAAACTCACAAGGACAATTGCCGCAACTGCCGCCAATAGAAAAATAAGGATCATTGCCCCGATCATTTCAGACAGAGCATTATTTTTAGTTTTCATCAATTCCATCCCACCGGCTGAAGATTTACTGTAACATCCACTTCTTTATAGTCAAGAGTTAATCCATCGGGGTTGTAATCAAAAGTTAATTCATCTGAAGTAGAAGCAGGCATATTGACCCAGGACTGATCAAATTTACCGGATTTATTTGCTGAAGTCCTTATTGTAGAAAATGCATTATTCCACATAGATTTCATCTTCTCATTAAGATTAGAAAACTTAATTTTCACAGATACTGCATTATTTTCAGAAGATTCAAGGTACCTTTGATCATTTGTATCTGTCAATACTCCACTTCGAATATCTGTTACCTCTGTAAGTATTTGCACTGGAGTTGAACCACCAACATTTCCTTTAACTCCTGTAATCCTTAAAACAGTCAGACTCATGGTTGGACGATCTTTATCATCAACACCAAGAGAAATAAGGGGCAATATCTTAAATCGCTCTTCCCCGGTGGTCAAATCTTTAAGAGTAACTCCACCCATCTGGTAATTATATTCCTGATTAACCCAGTAATTATTGATACCGGTATAGTTTAATTTACCCAGGGATCTTTTGATTGTTGTTACAGAATCATCCTCAAATAATTCATCACTTAAAGCATTTGTTACCGGGTTTTTATTATTGAAAATATTGTAAGAGCCATTATATCTTTTGTTTCCATCGGAAATAGTTACAGGCCCGGATATATCAAGTCCATATGCAGGATCCTGAAGATTAATCCAGGTCGGAGAGTCAATTTTCTCCTTTATTGTCATATTATTAAAAACTGAATAAGTATAGCCGGTTTTATTTACCCTATCTAAATCCATAACAACGTTGTATTTATTTAACGGCATAGATATCGATCTAATCTTTGCAGTCCAGTTTTCTCCAGAAATTGTGGTGGTATTACCCTCTGCTGGAGTAAATGGAACCATATTCTCAATCTGTGTTGTAAAAAGATTCGACGTATTTAATGAATTAATATATTGCTTTATATCAATATCCTGATTGATGAGGTCATTATATTCCTCTTTGAGGAATTTGCCCTTTACTGTTACCTCTATTGTTCCAGCTGAATCATCATTTATTAATTCTATCTTTCCATCTGATGCAACCGGATTTGTCAGCGGTAAGAAAACAAACTGGCCTTCAGTCTTTTGTCCCAAGGTTCCAAGTTCTATTGATTGACTTATTTGAGTCCCTATTTCCTGATTTATCCAAAGTGAATCAACAGCCATCTTAAAATCAACAAATTCCTTCTCAACATAATTCATATGTTCTATCTCTGCTTCTCTTCCTTGTGCAGGAACCACATATGTCATATATAATGAAGCGATAACAACAAGTATTGCGATAATTAAAATAAAACCGATGACTTCTGATAGAGCATCATCTCTACTCTTCATATTCATATTTCATATGTATTATTACCATGAGAGATGATAACATTTACCATCAGTATAAAGAAGTTTCATTTTTTTAGGCAATGAAATAGTATAGGTCACAACAAAAAAAATTAACAAATACAAATTTAGATTTTGAATTGTCATTTTTAAACATGATTAGAGACTTTTACTAACGCTACTCATTCAAAACAATAGGCAGTCGAAAACTTATTAAATTTGATAGTAGTTATGTAATTATTATTTATGGAGGAAAATCATCAGGAGATCCTATTATTATGGATTTACTCCTTCGGGGAAGTTTTTAAAACTCTCAATAGCATCAGTCGGTCATCTCTAAATCATGTGGATATTAATCTAAACCAGACACTTGGCGAATGAGTATTTGAGAACTACCTGTGTTCAGGAAGAATTTTTAATACCAACACAAAAAAGAGCAAAATTTATAAATAACTCTGAAATACTTAAAACTACCTGTATTTCACATCCCCCAAATCCTGACTTTTCCTCTCTCCTCCATATAGATCTTCTCTTCCCAATTCTTCGAGGTAGTATCAAAAATTATCAAATTTATATTATCAGCAGAACACCGGTCTGCATACTCTAAAGTCTGCTCTATTCCTTTCTCAATTACAGTCTCCCGGTTGCCACGAAGAATCTTACATTCGATAACAATTCTCTGGAAATCTCCGGTAGGAAGTGGCCAGCAGATATAAAGATCAGTTCTCCCTCTGCCAAGCCCATATTCACGTTCTATCTTCCCGCCACCATTTACAATTCGCTGAAGATATGCCTGAAGCAGGAGCTGAGGGCCCGCTTCTTTATAAATATATCTTTGAGTCCAGAATTCACTATTTTCTCGGAAAAATTGTTGGAAGGACGAGAGTAACTTATTGACATCTAAACTTTTGTCAGCACTCACATACCAGGACTGTTCTTGCCAAAGCATACTTTGAGTTCCAAAAGTCAATGCACGAGGAATAACTTCTTTATATATCGGATTTGCTATTCGTGCTTCGCCGGTCGATGAAATCAGACCAAGATCTCGAAGATACACAATATCATCATCAAAAATATCAACCGATTCCTGTTTTCCTGAAAGAATTGGCTCTATCACCCTGATTACTCGCGGTTCCCTAAGTTTATCAATTAACTGATCAATATGTGAATCCCGGCGGTGAATCAATCTCTCTTTTGCAATATCGACAAAATCCGTAGTAATATTGTTTGCTCTATTCTTTCCTTCAGGCATTTCAAAGCATATTTCATAGGCAAGAGCATTAACAAGCCATGGCTGACCTTCAGTCTGGGTATAAATCATATCAATGGCATCAGGCTCAAATATCTGCCCTGTCTCTTCTGTATGCTGCAAGAGAAGAGTAATCATCTCTTCTTTTGAGAAATCACCAAGACGTAAGGATTTTGCCTTTATATTGAATGCACTTCCACCGGTGATAATTGCCTTATCAGTTGAAGAATGAATACGATAATCACGAACATCCCTGACACCACAGAGTATTATGG
>CAYSSW010000031.1:24902-26175 GCA_964434005.1 uncultured Methanospirillum sp. | reverse complement strand
AGGGAGTCGAACCCCTGAACTCCTACGAGAAACGCTCTTGAGGCGTTCGCCTTTGACCACTTGGCTATCCCCGCACAGAAAAGAAGTGTGGAGTTGAATCCACACCAAGCTGACAATACATATTTGTCAGGATTCTATTTCTACCTTGTCAGTTCACATAAAATCAGCAAGCCCTAACTGTTGCACCTTCTCCTCACCAAAGGTAGACTCAATATTCATATCAATAACTTCAATTCTCTGCCTTGTATACTCTGATATCTCATAATCTTCACAGATTTTCCGTGACATATCAAGGTATTTCTTAACAGATCCTTCATGAACGGTTGGAATTATATTTCCGCCGCATTTGCATTTCCCTGATAGTGGCATCCTGCGATAACTTGTATTACAACGTGTACACCTAAACTTTTGCTTGGAAAATGCTGAAAGATTACCCTGAAGATCACGGATAAAATGAGTCTTTAGAACTCTTTCTGCAACATCATCCTCATCCACTGCCCGAATTTTTCTTGCAAGATCAAGTTCACAGTTGAGTTTATCACTCATTGAAGAGAGTTGCGTGTACATCGTATCAATTGGCCCGGCTGAAATATCAGACGTATCATGGGTAAAGAAAAAGCCTTCAACCTGACCCGGAGTTCCAAGCCGGCGTTCAACCCTGTCAACAAGCCCTTCAACATCCTTAGGATTTGCATAAGTTAATGCCTTCAAATAAACCTCAAGTGGATAATGATCGCATACATCAAGATTATGACTCTCCTTATCAATCTCGGTTGGATCAATTCTTGAAGTCAGAACAAGTGGTGCATCCATCGTTCCACCTCTTGTTTCCGGAAGGAATGCACGTGAAAAGTTAATCAGCCCATCAAGAAGAAGCATCACACAATCTTCATCTCCATCACACTGACCTGTAAAGATTCCATTAGCAACAAGAGAATGATCTTCTTCAACAGTGAGGCAGTACACTCTATCATCAGGACATTTTATATAATCGATTTCCACAATCCTTTCTGTAATAACAGCTCCCTGCCATATAGGGACAGCATCCCCAATCTTTACCTCAAGGGCTCGAATCTTTCTGATATAATCCACATCACGAACAAGCATAGCATGATCAGGCGTAACTATTAATTCCTTCTTTCCAGATGTCCTGAACCGAATCAGATTACCTGGAGCTTTATGGATAGAAACCGAAGTTACCTTCCGAATATGAGGATTTCCAGCGGAGTCTATACTCCTGACTCTTGCAGGTCTTGTAGGATCCTGATAGACT
>CAYSSW010000031.1:0-24877 GCA_964434005.1 uncultured Methanospirillum sp. | reverse complement strand
CAACTCCTGCTTCACTCAAATCAATATGTTCAAGCACAAATTTCCTGATTGGAATCTCTTCCATCCTGTTTCCGTCAAAGACTTCAATTATCGTATCTCCAAAAAAGCAGTTTCTCCTCTTTGCAGCATGGAAAAATGGATGGCCGTAACCTACATTTGCCTTTGAAAATCCAATAAGCCTTGCAAGCACTCCGGCACTTGTATGAGGAGCAAGGCCGATAATAAGTTGACCTACAAGATCTTCTCGCTTCTTCGCTTTGTAAAAAGGAGGCATTCCATAGACTTTCTCAAGGAGTGTATCCATAAAATTAGCACATCCAAGAAGATAATCACCACAGCCTTCGGGAACCAGAATATCCTGTGGAGGAAGTTCAAGCACCTGTGAAGGATCAGTTAATGGCTCTCCATAAATATCATGAGTATATCCAAGGCTAACAAGTTTTTCAATATCAACTGCTATCTCTCTTGGCCTGAAATGTGTAAGTGGCATATCAATAATATCAAATCTTACAGTCCCATCTTTAAATACAAGGAGTTTATTGGCAGCCCTGATAACTCCCTTCTCCATGACCTCTACAGGTTTTAATTTTGAGACAAGCCCTTTTACACCTTTTACTAGCGGAATATCCTTCTCTTTCATCCCAACATTTTCAAGAGCCTTCAGGTACTCCTGTCTGACATTAATGATATACTCCTTCTCACAGACACCATCCACTGAGCACTGCGGGCATGACTCATTAATTGGAACTTCATGTCCACAACGTGGACAGACCATAACCGGCTCTGTATGTGTCCCGCAGTTAGCACAACGGTTTTGATACCCTTCGGTTTTACATTTTGGGCATCTCCGGACTCCAAGTTTTAACGTCTCATTCTGTGTGCCGGATCCAAATATTGCAGTTTGATCTGTCTGTTCAGCCTGACGACCGGCAGCCTGAAGAGATCGCCTTGAGCCTCCTCCCTCACCAACCGGGAAGAGAAGATGAGGGGCAGGTTTCATCTCTCTTGGTTTAGACTTACCCGGTCTGCCCATTCTCCCCCCGATTCTTGTCCCTGCTTTTGATCGAAGTTTTAACCCGGATAATGCCATTACAAGGTCCAGAGAATTATCAGGAACAGAGGATGGCCAGTTCATCTTAAGGCTCTCATCAAGTCCAAGACAGCGGATAAAGAGAGAATACGGAGTAATTTTTATAAATCCTTCTCTTACTATGTGAAGACAGAGAAGTTTCTCAAGTAGTTCTTTTATTTCCGGAACGTTTGGAAGAGTCAGATATTCCTCTTCAATCTTTCCATTTTCGGAGACGAAGGTTGTGAGCGTTCTTATCTCTTCTATAGTAAGATCATCAAAAAGAAGAGTAAAATCCGGATGAAGATAGGCTCCCTCTTCACAGGCAAGGAGGGCTTCTTCTTCAGTTACAGGGCGACTCTTACCACCTTCCTGTATCCACCACTCATGACAGTAAGCACATGGAGCAAGGATATGATTATTCTCCATAAACTCGCCGTAGCTTAAGAGTATCTCACCGACATCAATAATTGATGAGACTTCAGACATATGAGCCTTTGCCGTCTTTGCATCATTTATCCTTATAACATCTCCATTAATGAGCCTGACAGTCGGACCCTGAATACTGTCAACCGGAGAGATCCCGGCAGCTTTTCCCGGCCGTTCGGTCTTCATCTGTGTACCAATAGCAAGAAAATCTCCAAGGATATGCATGGTAGCCGGGTTTAGACCGCCGGCTGCAAGCCCTGTATTTCTTGATCTGCCATATACCAGACGAAAGCCCCCTTCTCTCATTGGATACGAAAAAACAGGTCTTCCACCAATTAGATCTCGGAGATATTTGTCTTTTGGATGAATCCCAACTTCATCTTCATCATCAGATTTAGTAGCACCAGACATCCGGTTCATGAGTTCTTCGAGCCAGTCCCACCCGTCCATCTTCATTTTACGGACATTTTTCATAACCTTTGGGGCTTTTAATGCAAGACCTTCGGCAATTACAAGGGCCATTCCTCCTCTGACAGCATTGGTTTCAACACGCTCAAGATTACGAAAACCTGAAACCTCCTCTTTTTCCGTAGGTTCTCCGTCAATACAGACAGGACAGTTTTCAATAATCATTTTAATCTCTTCAATTGCCGGAAGGTACTGAAGACTCATAATTGAATTATACTGCCGGATCTCCTCTACATATCGTTCAATTTCCTCTGGTCTTGGAATATACCGGTTAAGTCCCAATGCCCGTCTTACATAATCTCCGACAAGGACCGAGAGTGCCTGTGCTGTTCCCCCTGCACTTCTAATTGGTCCTGCATAATAGATTGAAAGGTATTCTGATCCATCATCATTTTTCCGGATTGCAACCTTTGCTATTCCTTCAACAGGAGCTGAAACAACACCTTCAGTCAAAAGTGCCATTGCTGTTCTGATTGCATGATCAAGGATATCTTCTCTTGTTACTTCATGAAACATTTTGGCTACAAAATCGTCACCAATATGAAGCGAGGCTTCTTCACGTGACATGACTTCTTCGAGTTTTCGAATCCTTTCTGCAACTCCTTTTATGCTTACCTGCGCCTCAACCCGGTCAGCAAGGTCATTTGCAATTGGAATTTCTACAGTTGTTTGAGGATCAATTCCAAGTTGGCGGGCAGTTTTCGCAATTTCAATTGCTTCATATAGACCGGTGTTCAACCGACCTAAATAAGCCTGCATTTTAGGTGTCAGTTCTGTTGGCATTTAGTCACTTAAAAATTATGTGAGATCATATGAAGAAGTTCATCAACCTTTGTACTGTTCGGATATCGATTATATAGTTCTTTTATTAGTGTTTCTGCTCTTTGTGTCTGATCAAGGTTATAATAAACGGTGGCTTTTGCAACAAGTGCCTCTTCTGTCTGTGAATCCTCAGGAGATACCTTTGAAAGTGCTGTAATTGCTGCCCGGTAATAGTTATCTGCTTCAGTTTCTTTCAAAAGGACCTTTAACTCATCTCCCTTTTTCATGTTTGCAATACCCATCTGAAGCCAGGCAAGTGAGAATTCAGGATTTTTCTCAACTGCTTCCTCAAATTTTTTTATGGCAAGTAGATATTCATTCTCATTCATATAGGAGATACCGGCATTAAATGAATTTCTGGCTTTGTCTGCTTCGATATTAGAAATAGCAGGGAGCAAGAAGAGTTGGGTAAAGATTAGTATTGCCATTAGAAGCGTTAAATAAAAAATTAATATCTGAAGGATTCGTGGCAGGGTATCTTTTGTTTCTTTTGCGCCTGCCTTCATATCCGGCATTTTTCTATTATCAAATTCTGGAGATCCTGCATATGTAAAACCTCCATATGTATGAGATGAATACCAGGTTCTTGGATGCCGATAATGTCCGGTTTTCTTATATTTCCCGTTTATTAATGGATTGAACAGCCGGCTGTCATATTCTGCTCTTTTATCCGGATCCCTTAAGACTTCATATGCCTCATTAACGGCTTTGAAAAGTTCTTCTGCATCAGGGCTCTCACAGACATCAGGATGAAGCACCTTGGCGATTTTACGATATGATGAAGCAATCTCTTCAGAATCTGCGTCAACTGAGACATTTAAGATATCGTAATATGATTCACCAGGATCCATAACTGTCATTTAATTATACGGTAATACTATCAAAAAGAACTATCCATCGATAGAAAAAAAAGGGGTAATTAATAGTTCTCAGTGAAAATCTCAAAATATGCCTGTGGGTGATCACAAACAGGACATTTATCTGGTGCTGATGCGCCATCGTGTACATATCCACAGTTTCTACATTTCCACTTGGTTCCAGGTGCCCTTTCAAAGGTCTTTTTTGTTGTCATTGCATCAAGAAGTTTTCTGTATCTTGTTTCATGTGCAACTTCAGCCCTTGCAACATTTCGAAATATTTTTGCAATTTCAGGGAAGCCTTCGGAATCTGCAACATCTGCTGCTTCTGGATATAGAACCGTCCACTCATGTTTTTCGCCATCAGCAGAGGCTTTAAGATTTTCTTCTGTTGATTTTATCATCCCGGCAGGATATGAAGCAGTAATCTCGACGTCGCCTCCTTCAAGGGCTTTGAAGAAGAGTTTTGCATGCTCTTTTTCATTTTCGGCTGTTTCTGCAAATATTGCAGAGATCTGTTCATAGCCCTCCTTCTTTGCTACGCTTGAGAAGTATGCATATCTTGTTCTTGCCTGCGATTCGCCTGCAAATGAGGCCATAAGGTTTTTTTCAGTTTTACTCCCTTTAAGTTTCATGTTTATATCCTCTATAAATTGTTATCAACGCTATTAGTATATATTTTCTCTTATTGTCTACAAGAATTATTCCCAATCATCATCACCATCATCTAAGGAATAATCCTGATGATAATCAGGTTCTTCATATGTTTGAGGTTCTGTTACATAAATAGAACTTGTTGCTGTATCAGACGCTCCTTCATTGCTTGCCTTTAGAGTTACTATGTAAGAACCTGCGTTCTGATAGGTGTGAGAAGAAGTCGCACCACTTCCACTTTCACCATCTCCAAAGTTCCAACTCCATGAGGTTGGATTTCCTGACGATGTATCTGAAAAGTAAACAGTTAATGGTGCCTCTCCTGAATCAGGACTTGCAGAAAATGAAGCACTTATAGGATCAATTGTAGCCATTGTAGCCATTGTTGGCATTTCTGTTGGCTTTACTGACTCTATATTTGTAACTATTACAGGATTCGCATCTGTAACAGTAATTGTCACATCGGCTGTATCAGTAGAGTCCCCATTACTTACCGTGAGAGTTACTATGTAAGAACCCGCGTTCTGATAGGTGTGAACTGGGGTTGCACCACTTCCACTTTCGCCATCTCCAAAGTCCCAACTCCATGTTGTAGGATTTCCTGATGATGTATCTGAAAAGTGAACAATTAATGGTGCCTCTCCTGAATCAGGGCTTGCAGAAAATGCAGCATTTATTGGATCATCAGGAGTCGGTGTAGGCTCAACTGGCCCAACATCTTGACCTATCACAGGTTCTCCCTCTGTAACAGTAATAGTTACATCAGCTGCATCAGTATAGTCCCCATTGCTTACCGTGAGAGTTACTGTGTAAGTATCAGAATTCTCAAACTCATGAGAAGGATTAACGCTGTCATCAGTTCCGCCATCTCCAAAGTTCCAACTCCATGTTGTAGGATTTCCTGTTGACTGGTCAGTAAACTGTACTTCAAGTGGAGCTTCTCCCGTTGTTGATGATGCAGAAAAGTCGGCAGTAATCGAGGAGGAGTCTGTAACGGTTATATAGTCCGTCTTTGTTTCTGTATCATCATCGGCTTGATTACTTGCAGTAAGAGTTACACTGTATGTCCCGGCTGTATTATACGTGTAGGTAGGATCAGCTATGTTATCAGTTCCGCCATCTCCAAAGTTCCAACTCCATGTTGTAGGATTTCCTGTTGACAGATCAGTAAACTGTACCTCAAGTGGAGCTTCTCCCGTTGTTGATGATGCAGAAAAGTCAGCAGTAATCGAGGAGGAATCTGTAACGGTTATATAATCCGTCTTTGTTTCTGTATCATCATCGGCCTGACTACTTGCATTGAGAGTTACACTGTATGTTCCGGTTGTATTATATGTGTAAATAGGATCAGCTATGTTATCAGTTCCGCCATCTCCAAAGTCCCAACTCCATGAAGTTGGATTTCCTGTTGACAGATCAGTAAACTGTACTTCAAGTGGAGTTTCTCCTGTTGTTGGCGATGCAGAAAAGTCAGCAAGAATTCCACCTGATGGACCAACAGTTATGTAATTTGTCTTGGTTTCCGTATCAGAGACACCTGTCTGGTCACTTGCCGTCATCTTAACTGTATAGGTCCCCTCGTTTACATAGGTATGAGTTGGATTTCCGCCTGAGTTATCTGTCTGTCCATCCCCAAAGTCATAGGACCACATAGTTGGATATCCGGTTGATTTATCTGTAAATTGAACAGTCAGTGGATTTACTCCTGATGTTGGAGTAGCTGTGAAATCTGCGTTGATTCCATTTCCAGTAACAGTAATTGTCTTTCTAATAGTTCCAAAATCACCGCTTGGATTACTTGCAGTCATCGTTACAAGATATGTGTCTGGTTTTGAATACTTGTGAAGTGGATTTTCCTGCCACTGCGCGGTAGTACCATCTCCAAAGTCCCAACTCCACTTTGTCGGCCTTCCAATTGATTCATCATAAAACTGTATTGTTAACGGAGCAGTTTGGATAATGTCAAAATTGGCCCTAATTCCTGGTGTATATCTTGAAACAGTTACATATCCGCGTTTTACAATGGTATCAGAATTTCCATTATTATCCTTGACAGTTAATGTAACTGTATAGGTCCCTGGATTTGTGTAGGTATGTGCCGGGATCGCCACCCGATTCTCAGTTTTCCCATCTCCAAAGTCCCAATACCATGAAGTTGGACTACCAGTTGAGGTATCTGTAAATTTGACAGTAAGTGGTGATATTCCTGATGTTGGCCTTGCAGTAAAACTTGCAACAAGATTACTTTTCTTTCCTGAAACAGAAACAAAATTTTTCTTAATAACCTTAACCATTCCATCATTACTGTTAATTGTTAGATTTACAGTATAATCACCAGGAGTATTATATGTATGAGTCGGACTAAGTGTTGACTTTTCAGTCGATCCATCCCCATATTCCCAGCAAATATTGTTAGCCTTTCCAGTAACTACAGCAGTAAAACTGACGGACAGTGGTACTGTACCAGATGTGGGGCTTGCTGTAAAGTCAGCATCAACATTACTGCCACCTGCTATGTCCTCTGCATAAACTATTGATATCGTCAAACAGAGAACTAATGCTAACAGGAGTATTAATAATCTTTTTTGCATAATAAATCCCTCCGGATTACCTGAGTAAAGTGATAAATGAGAATTAGACATCTGGGATAATAATTCTTCTGAACTGACCAAAAAAGAGCATTTTATGGGATATCTATTATATTTATTCGATTATTTCTGATCTGAAGGTTAAGAATACAGGGCCACGGACATCAACCTTTAGACTGTGGTCAGTGATGTATCTCATAGCATAAGGTGCAACCTTAAGATTGATATCACTTGGAGATTTTGCCATCTTTACCTGAACAGTAGTCTTCATATTACATATCGTCTTTTGCTCAATCTCTGCTGCTGCATAAGCAGATACCGCATCAAGATATGAAATTCGGACAGGAACACCGTTGTTTCTGACTTCTACAAATTTATCAGTATCAGGAACGCCAAGAATACTACCATCCTTCACAAAAAGTTCATTTAATGCAGCAGGTCCCAAAAGTTTAGCCTTTTCTTCTGGTTCTTCTACATATACTTTAACATGTTTCCCTGATAATGTGCCATCAAAGACCTCAAAAGAACATGGACCAATCTCTGATCCATGAGTAACTGCGGCTGCGGCCAGTTTCCTTGCAAGAATTCTACCTTCTGTTGATACAGGCTCGTTTATTAATGTAATCCCGCGGGCAAGTTCTAAATCCGAATAATTAAAGGATGCAAACTGAGGGAAACAGAGTATCCTGATATCATCTGACTTGTTCATAATCATTGCAAGTCTTTCAACACCAAGTCCTAAATTCATCACAGGAATACCAATACCATATTCTGCAAGGGCTGATGGTGAATATATACCAAAGGTAGCAACTTCTACCCATCCATGGCTTGGGTGAGAGGCGTACACTTCTGTCTGAGTATCAGGCATATAATATTTAGATCTCTTATCATCTGGTCTAAACTCAAAATCAGTATATCCAAATGCTGAAAGAAGAGCTCTTGCTACTGCTTTTCCATCTTCAACAGTAACATCCTCACCGGCAATCACACATGATGCAGAATGATAACACATAAGCCTGTGTGAATCCTCTGCCTGTTCACGTCTGAAACATCTGTCAACAGAGAACATTTTGATTGGAAGTGGAACCTTCTCCCACATATGAGAGAGACTTTGGAACCATCCGGATGTCATATGAGATCTTAAAGTCTGACGTGAAGATTCTGGCTTCAATGCCCTGAATTCTGGGAACACCTGGTCAAGAATCTCTGCAACAAGGGCATCATCTGTAGATAGAACCCGGGAGATCTCAAACGTCAATTCATCGCCATCAATTTCAGACTTCTTATATGCATGAAGGGTTTTTCTTAATCCTTCTTCTTCATCTCCGGTTAGAGTGCGCCCTATAATCTCGTTAATTCTTCCGATCTGCTCTTTTCCAATCCCGACATTTGGACGTGGAAGGCCTCCAAGGTAAAATACCCTGTCAAGCACAGCCATAGCTTCTGGGCCAAACTGCCTGTGAACTTCAGCCTCATCAACAATTACAGGGTTTTCCATCTCATCAAAACCCATCGCAAGATAAGCTTCACGAAGTTTTTGAATCGTTGAAAATATTGGATGAGCTTTAGCACACCGATAATCAAGTCTTGGGTATGTTCTCTCTGCTGACGGACTTGAAAGGACACTTGGCCCTTCATGCCAGGCTGCTTCAAAATCCTCTTTTGAAAGTTGTTTAAACTTATCTACATCAAATCTCATTTATTTCTCTCCAGACAGATAACGCGGGAACTGCTGTTCGAATCCTTAATATGATAATTGATTTCAGGAAGTATCTTCTTTGTGAAACCAGTTATTTCCTCAAAGGAAGGCATGTGATCTTCACTAAGTCTCTTCTGACTATATCCAATATGCATATATGATTTCACTTCTACAAATGATGCACCACTCATGTCGATAATTTTTGCATATTCTGCCGGATTATGATCATTAATTCCCTTAACAAGAGTAATCCTGATAGCAGTCCGCCGACCTTCCTCATGCTCTATTCCAAGGCTTGAAAGACTTTCCATAACCCTGTCCCAATAGTCTTCCAGAGGTCGTGCAACTTTTAGATATGTTTCTCTATCTGGGGCTACAAGCGAGACGTATTTTTGATATGGGGCACACTTCTTTAGTCTTTCAGGCATAGTTCCATTTGATACAAGAAAGGTAGTATTCCCGTTTTCATTTAAAAGAGAAATAAGACGTGGTAGTTCCGTATAAAACGTAGGTTCACCAGAAAGGGAAATTGCCACCTGATTTGGATTTATTGCTTCATCAAATTTTCCAGGTGGTGTCCTGTATGAAACCTTATACCCTGATAGTGCCTTTTTCTGAAGAAATGGTATTCTTGAGATTATCTCCTCAGGACTTAACTCAATCTCTCCATGGTATTCATGTTCAAAAGATCGCCAACAGAAAAGACAGCGCTGGTTACATTTAAGTGTCGGTGTCATCTGGACACAGCGGTGACTTTCTATACCATAAAACTGGTGTTTATAGCACATGTCCCCGCCGGTAAGTGCACGCTTACACCAGAGACATGGTTTTAAGGCTGCCGAGGAAGAGGGACTAAAAAATTGGTATCCCATCCCGCGGAGAGCTTTACATGGCTCGGAGAGCGTCAATTCCGAGGGTTTCAAGGGCTTCCTTAAGTGTATTTCTTGTTGCATTTACAAGGGTTAAACGACGGTTTTTCACAGCTTCCGGGGCCTTTAATACCGGCTCAGCATGATAGAAGGAGTTGAAAATATCTGCAAGTTCTCGTGCATAGATTGCAAGGTAATGTGGCTTTAATTCAGTAACTACCTGTGATATCACAGATGGGAATTTTGCAATTTTCTTTGCAAGCATCATCTCATTTTTGCCGACAATTTCAAAGGATTCTGTATAATTACCGGCCTTATCAAGAATACTGCATGCTCTTGCATGTGCATACTGAATGTATGGACCACTCTGTTTTTCAAAGTCAAGGGCCTCTTTCCAGTCAAACACTGTCGATTTTTCAGGAATTACTTTTACAATATCATATCTTATTGCAGCGATTGCAACAGATCTTGCAATACTTTTTTGAGTTTCTTCATCAAGTTCAGGTCTGCGGGCTTTTACCTCTGCTAGTGCTCTTTCATCAGCTTCACTGATGAGTTCATCAGCGGAGATAAATGTTCCTCTTCGTGTACTCATTGAACCTTCAGGTAAGGAAACAAATTCAAAGAAGACAATCTCCGGTGGCTTTTCATCAAGAAGTTTCAGGGTTGTCTGAAGTTGACTGCCGATTAGTTTATGATCTGCACCAAGGACATCAATAATTCTGTCAAAATTTCTGCCTTTCCAGATATGGTATGCAAGGTCACGTGCTGCATAGACACTTGTTCCATCAGAACGTTTTAGGATATACTTTTTATCAAAACCATATTCAGATAGATCAAGGCCCAGGGTCTCTTCAACTACTGCCTCTTTCAAATGGCTGATTCTTGCAAGAACTTTATCAGTATCTCCATTTCTCACAAAATCGCTCTCATACATAAACCTGTTATGAGAAACATGAAGGTTTGCAAGTGTTACCTTAAAACCATCAAGGCAACGCTTTACCGGCGTTTTAAACTGTCGGATGGTATCAGGATCTCCATCTTCTACTTTCTGCATCAGGGCATCAATTTCACAGGTTTTATCGTTGCCTTCTTCTTTACTCTTGTCAAGTTGTTTGTTGGCTTCAATATAGATCTCTGCAATAAGATGGTCTCCTTTCTTTTCACTCTCAAGGGTTGCATGCTGTTTATCAATTCCCCAGGCGACAATTGCAATTTGTCTGCCCATATCATTGACATAATAGTGAACATCAAGTTGATACCCTGCCTTTCTGAAACATCGTGACAGAGTATCTCCAAGAATTGTGTTTCGTATATGCCCTACATGCAGTGGCCCGTTTGGATTTGCAGAAGTATGCTCTAAAATTACGCGGGTTTCCTGTTCGCATACCTGACCATATCCATCTTGTACAGCCTGTTTAACTGCTGCACCACAATATTCTTCATTAAAAGTGAAGTTGATATATGGACCGACAACCTCTGTTTTCACCCCATAATCAAAGAGTTCATTCATCACTTTATCAGCGATCTCTTTTGCAATACCCACAGGAGAGGTTTTTTTCTCTTTTGCCATTGCAAAAGCGATGGTTGATGCAAGATCGCAGTGATCTCCACCTGACACTAGTAATACATCATCACGTCCAGTAGCTTCCTTTAAGATCGACTGGACAGTTTCAAACATTGTGATATACATTTTTCACTTCTTTCTTGTCTATCTTCTTCGATTATGCTCCGGTTCTGTACCGAAGTATTGCAGCTATTCCACCAAAAGCAGAATAAAGTTGTGACCCTTCTTCAAAATCATCTGAAATGATTGCAACACTACTGTTTGATGCATCAGCAAGACTTGTTAACTCAGCAATAATGTCTGATGATTCTGTAAGAGTGAGTGCATAATTACATTTTGGACATGAGCCAACATCAATGTCATCAGGATCTTCTCCTGGTTTTGTCATTACAGTCTTCTCTTCATCATATCCACATGAATCGCAATGGATCACAAGACGGGCTTTTCTAAGTTTTTCAGATAGTAGAAGTATGTCTACAGATCCAAGTTCAAGATTTGCCCGAATTGACTGTTCACCATAGGCAGAAAGACCATCATCCTTCACAAGTTCTTTGAAGAATTTCTCCATTAGTTTCTTCTCTTCAATGACAGATTGTCCACTGAGAACTTCTTCAGCAGCATCCACAAGTTCTGGAAGTCCGCTTTCATTTGTGTATGCAACATCAAATAATCCAAGAATTCTTCGCTGAACCTCATGGTGAAGGAAGGCTCCTTCCTCAAATTCTTCTTTGGTCGGTGAGGGGCCGCCGATAAGGAGTCCTCTAAATCTTTCAAAGAAATCCTTTTCAGATATAAAGATAGCGCTTGCTCTCTCGCCTACTTTTTTATAAAACTCATGGATTGCTATTAGACGCAGCCTTTCAAAACGAATACTTGACTGACCACCTTTTCTCTGCTTTCCAGGAACAGTTGATGTGGTTCCACCAATTGGATCAATTCGGTTTCCACGGAGAAATCCCCAGTATGCTTCCCGACGGTCGATGACAAGCAGTCCATAGACAAACTTCTCATCAAGCATCTCCTTTAGAGGTTCAAGTTCAAATTTTGAACTACATCTGTACATATAGAGATTTAGCGGTTCTGGTGGCAGTATAACTTCACATTCAAGAGATGTACGGTCACCATATTTATTGATTGAACCACAAAATACTGCCATCCCCATCTCCGGCGGCTTTTGATAGTATTTAAGCCTTGCAAGGATACTGGATATAGCGCTCTGTACATTGGTTCTTGTCTGTTTTGACTTAATATTGGCACACTGACCAAATTCGTCACGAAGCTGGGCAGTTACATCATAGATCTGTTTATCTGGAGGTATATACAGGGAGATAAGTTCTGTTCCACTCCCCTCCTTTGCATCCAGATGCTCAAGCATCTTTTTAAATTCATAACGTCGTCGTGCCTCGTCCAGTTCACCGGTTTCACTCATGAGTATTATCCTGTATTATAAGCTGGTATATATTGAAAAGATAAGGTCTTAAGTTATATGGCGAAGAGATATGTTTCAAAGAATTATGTTTTATATTTATGCTGTGAAATAAGGCGATATCCTGGGAATGGAGAGTAAAATTGTTCATTATACCACGTTTGCAGGTTCAACATACTCTCGTAAGGGACTAACAGATACTCTACATCTTTTTGATAAACGCGGAACTCTATAAGATCTCCGGGGCGAAGAGATCCATTCTTTAGATTTACAGAGATCATCTCTTTATGAGCAAATAATCTTCCCCTGCATCCAGGTCCGCTCATATATTGAACTCCATAATGATGAGTTGGGATAAACTCATGTCCATATAATGTATTGATAACAGCACATAGAGGTTGATTATTTCGATAAATCATGGCTGCAAGATCTTTATTTGGATAATCAGACCCTGTATTTTGAACAATTACAATGCTATCCAGCTTCCCTGATCCATGTACTACATTTATTACTTCAAAAACCGGCTCTGCAAGTTTGTCACTGAAAAACCCTGAAAAAAAGCCTAAGAGATAAAGAAGTATCAGAGCAGCGATAACTACTGTAATACCAATCATCAGAATGTGATCAATAGTATTGGAATCTGCTTCATCAGATCTCCTATTATCACCTGACTTCATCCTGACATTATACTTTGCACTTGTAACAAAAAAAATTATATGTTAATCTCTTTAAGGGCCTTTTGAATCATCTGTTTATATTTATCAGGGCTCGTTGAATAGATCTCTTTGGCATTCTTTCTATCATCTGTTAACTCTTCTGACAATAATCTGTCAAGCGTTGCTTTTGCTGTATCAAGTATCCAGGAATCCATGGTATTTTGATCAACGCAAAAGACTGATTCAGCTTTTACAGAGACAAAGGTTGTTTTATCCTCTAAATTTCGGACTGCCGGTTTACCAACAATTGCCACAGTTTTGTCTGTTTCAATTGATGAAAACTGTTGAAGGGCTTCTTGTTGGTATGAGCCAGCATTTACAAAAAATGTCCCGGTTGGATCAATTACCTTTGCTCTTAAAAAGCTATTCTCACCTTCCGGACTCTTCTTGTCTGTAAGTTTTCCGACAATAAATATCCTGTTACAACGCTCGCCGGTTGGAAGGAGAACAAATGATGGACTCATATCTTCCGTTCCATCTTTAAACTGGTGAGTCACCTCTCTTAACTCAGATGCAAAGATTCGTTTTGCCGGCTCACGTACATATCTTCGGAAATTATCTGAGATTTGATTTGTCTCAGGTGTCTGCTCACTCATTTAAAACATCTCCTTCCATATCAGAATCAGTGTCAGTTTCTCCTTCATCGTCAAGTTTTTCAATTAAGGAGTAATAGAGCTCTTTATCAGGCTCAATAAATTCACAAGCATTTACGAATAATCTGTTCTCTATAACTCTTCCATGGCAGCAGAGATATCTGCCGATTAATTTTTCACAAAGGTGATAATAGACTGTTTCTGATCCAAGTGGATCAAATTCCGCCATCTCTTCTGCATCTTTAACTGAAAAACCAAGAAGTTTTTCGATTGCATCACGGGAAATTACGGTATCCCATGTTTTATTTCCGTTATCAAGCCAGCCTTTCAGGCGTAAATCAGAAATGCCTTCTGTCTGTTGTTCATGGACCGGACAAAAGTTCATCCTTGATAAGATTCGGTTACATCCTTCAACAGGGCATCGCTTTACAAGGCCTGATCCAGGTGAGATATGAACCAGAACACCTGATACATCTTCTGTATTCTGTTTTACCTCAATTGTTGCGGTGTCATCAGGGAGATATTTTGCTCCATTAAGGATTATAGAAATTCTCTCGTTGAATTCATCAATAGAGGCATAATAAATATCATATACAACATCCGGCCTGATAGGGCCCATATTATTGTCTTTCCAGATCACAAATTTGCATGTCCCTGTCTCATCACCAATAATTCCTGTCTGTTGCATCCGATCATTACGCACTTCCCATTCCTGAACCATTTTTACCCTGACACATGCAATTCCAGGTTTTAGATCAGCAATTTTCGTAATTACCAGCCGGATGCTTACATCTTCATCAAGTGCCTCTATTTTTGAGCTGGCATTAATCTGAAGATTAAATGCTCCACGATAAAGATCACATGACACATTTGATAATTTGTACCATTTGTTCTCAACAAGTGGGGAAACATCACAATCTCTTCTGATTGAAAAACGAGCTGCTCCAGTATTATCAGCAAGAATTCCACTTTGTGCAATGAAATCTGTTGATCTATCTGATATTGAAACCACTTTTACATGGACGGTTAGAAGGCCTGTATGAATCTCATTCAGAGGAGTTATCTCATCTTCGGAATCATTGCCTTCAATTGGGGTAATAACCGATGAAGCATCTACTTTAAAGTTTATTCTTCCATTAAACTCATCGGTTTGTGCAGATTCAATTCTATATCTTTTTGCTACTTCAAGTAGAGGCGCTTTTGCACTTGCCCATACAGTAAATCTTGTATTCCCTGATTTATCTGCAAAAATTCCTGATTGAGCAACAGCAGGTGATTTTTTTGGATACAATAACTGTACTACTCCTTCGATTGTAACCCAGTTGCCGGGTTTTAACTCTGAAAGTGGTGTTACCGGCTGCTCTTCTTTCTCATAGGGTAACTCAGTAATTATCGTTCCATTATGTACTTTTAGACTGATTTTTCCATTGTATTCATCAGACACTGCTGATTCAAATTTATACTTCTTTCCAACTTCAAGTAATGGAAATGATGCTGACATATTCTGCCATATAGTAAATCTTACAGATCCTGAGTCATCAGAAATGATACCACTTTGTGCAATAGATGGTGAATTTGATTGGAAAAGTGTTCTGACAACTCCTTCAACTGTTATCCATTCACCGGCTTTTAATTCTCCAATTGAAGTTGTATCCATATCAGAGACGTTGTTAGAGTTTCCGATTTCTGTAACTGTAGTATCAGTATTTACTTTGAAATTTACCCGACCATTATATTCATCGACAAGTACTTTATCAAGTCTGTACTTTTTTCCAGTTTCTAATTGTTTTACATTAGAATCTGCCCAAACAATAAATTTTACTTCTCCAGTATTGTCAGCAAGTGTTCCTGATTGCGCAACTGATGGTGACTGAGAGGGGTACACTCTCTGTACTTTTCCTTCAATTGATACAGTTTCACCTGGCTGTAAGGCATCTATTGGAGTAATATCGGCAGTTGAAAGACTCTCGTGTGAAATGACAGTATTATCAGATAAACTCTCACGCACACTTTCTTTTATATGAGTTGTCTCGACATTTCTCTGAGCATTTTTCTGCTCTACTGCCATCTCCATCCCAAATTGACGTGAGTACTCGGCAATGATTGATCTTTCTGCCTCAAGAGGTGGTATTCCGAATTCATTTACAAATCGTTCTAATTTTTCGAGCGCTTTTGCAGGATCAACGGTATAACCTGCTTCTGTAAATTTTTCGGAGATCCTTGTTGCTATTACATTTAGATCCATCTTCATCTCCAATCAAACAATCAGACCTTTTGAGATATAAAGTTGGAGGCGGCAGGGTGAAAGTGAACACTGACCAATACAGCTTGGGTAATAAAAAAAGAAGATTATTGTTGATTATTTTTAGAAATTCGTTTTAATTCATCAAGTTTTGCTTCCGGGTTTCTCAACAGATGGGAAACAACCGCGGGCTCATGATTAAGGGTGCATTTACTACAGCTCCATATCCTATCCTGCCCATTAGACCTTGAAACAAATTCACCAAGACTTTCATCTTTACAAGGGTAGAGTGGACAGTAACAAAAATTGCAACGCTGGCCCTTAAAGTGACAGGGATAGTATTGACAACCATTTTGATTCCATAAATGCCAATGTTCCTCTCCGATATTTGTTCGAATTATGTAATATGGTCCTTTCTGTTTTTCCTGCATTGAATAATCAAGGGCTCGTTTAACCCCTTCGCGGACAGTTTCAAAGATTTTCATTCCAAGAACTGATGCAGTTCCATAAAAAGGATTATCCCCCTTTTTATCTGCTGCAACAATAACAGCATCCATACCATTTCCACAATGATCAAGATCAAAGTTCTCAAGTGCAGATTCCCAGATATCAAAATCTTCATTGTTTTCAATATCTCTAATAGCACTGGCTTTTGCTTCTGTTGCAGTTATTATTGCACTCAATAATGCCTGATCTGATAGTGGCTCATGAATAAGTAGGATTATATTGATTCCACAGGGATCATCAATTGATACAGGTATATCTTTTGGACTGCCAGCAGTTACAAAGAGATCAATATAATCGTTGTTAAGAACGCATACCCTGTCCATCGGGATAGATGTTATTAACCCAAAACTCTTTTCAGGTGTCATTCCATGCTTTCTTGTAAGATTTTCCATCTCACGTTCAGAAAACCGATAGACAGATTCAGTTGGGACAGTATGATTAAATATTGTTGTTACTTCCCGAATTCCGCCATCAATTCCACTACTACAGGCATAGAAATCTCCTCTGATGATGAGAGAATTATCCTTTATGTAATAACGCAACAGCTTACACCACCGTATAACGCTGGCGATCCTTTAACTCTTGTTGCTTTCCGGCATTCCAGCCAGATACATCCTGAAGGTATCCTGTAACACGACTGATCTGCACCACATCATGAGAACCACATTCAGGACAGACAGGTTCACCACAAAGCGGACAATACTCAACTTTTGAACTTATTTCATGTGTACAGTTACAGGTATCAAGTGGACACATAATTTCAAGATCTGTTGCCTTGCAGACAGGACATGGCACTTCATCCACAATTAGATGACATGTATGACATTTGTATCGACGTTTTTCTTCAGGAATATCTTCTTTTGAAGAGTAGTTTGCTGATAGTTGTAATTGTTCAGGACTCCACTGCATAATCTATATCTTCTCCCTAATAGCATAAAACTAATTCAAATATCTCTAATCCTTTTATCTGTCTTTCATCTAAATCTTTGATAGATTTTTGTAGCTTCAAAGGGATCTTTGGCCTCATAAATTGCTCTGCCAACGATGATTCCATCTACAATTTCTGAGATTTCATCTGCATTTCCACCCTGAGCTCCAACACCTGGTGAGTATATAAGGCGGTTTCCAATAATCTCCCTTAAGATTTTCACTCTGTCAGGTCTTGTTGCCGGAGCAATAATTCCATCTGATTCGGTCTTTACTGCCATTTTTGCAATCGATTCAGCTGTACCATTTTGGAAGAATTCAACAGCTCCAGGATGGCTCATCTCTGAAACAATAAATGATTTGCCGTTATTACTGTGCGCTACATCTGTAACAGCCTTAACAGAATCACTCCCGACAAAGCCATGGCAGATGATTGCTGAAAAGCCATGTGCAAAGACCTGTTCTGCAATAAGCCGGCTTGTGTTTGGAATATCTGCAACTTTAAAATCTGCAATAAGTGGTAGGCCAAATCTTTTTATTTCATCTGCAAGGTTTAGACCTGCGGCAAGGATTAATGGATATCCAAGTTTTATCATATCAATCTGTCCTGCACATTTTTCACAAATTGAAATGGCGTCCTCTTTTGTAAGAACATCAAGTGCAAGAATCAGAGAGGTCATTTCATTCGCTCCATAGCAGATGCTATGATAAGTGGCAGGGTAATTGTTGCATCTCCATAAACAGTAACCGTCTTTGCATCTTCATCGACCTTACCCCATGATCTTGCCTCATCAAGTGTTGCCCCTGAAAGACCTCCAAGATCAGGTCTGTCTCCTGTCAATTGAACTGCATAAGAAAATGCCTTTGGAGTCATTAACATACTCTGAAGTATGAAGTTTTTCGGAACACCTCCTCCAACAAAAAACCCTCCTGCTTTTTCAACATTAAAGCAGATATCAAGAATTTTATTCATATCAGCAAATGCGTCAACAGTTACCTTATGCATCTGACGATAAAGCCAGAACTGGAGTCCAAGCATAGAATCCTGAAGTGCAGGGCAGAAAACCGGGACATTTTTCCGGGCAGCGGTTGCAAGGATTCCAGAATCTAATTGAAGTCCAATATGTCGAAGCATGTCAGAGATTGAAAGGACCGTTCCATCTTCAATTTTAGAATATATTTCCTGCATTGCGTCTTCGAATGATATAAATGATTCATTTGGAAGGAAAACATCATAAATTCTATTTATCTCTTCATGACGGAGTTCTACATCATTACAACGTTCAGTTCCTCTGAAATGGTGACATCCGATGGCTTCAATTACATCATGGGTTAAATTTGCCCCGGTTGATACAAGTACGTCAATATATCCCTGTTCAATTAAATCAGAGACAATACCGCCCATTCCTGCCGGGACCATAGCTCCTGCAAGTCCAAAAAAGCGTGTAACCTTTTCTTCCTGCATCATTGTGGTTGTGATGTTTACTGCTCTTGTAAGTGCCCCGCCATTATAGGCGCCGGCTTTTTCCATAACTGAGATTAATTCCCCTACAGTCATCCCTTTTTTTAGATGAACCTGCTGAACGGGAGTTTGACATTCCATAAAGAGTATTGGTTGCTGTAATGAAAATAGATGAAGTATGAATACAAAAAAGAGAGCTTATTCTCTTTTATTCTCGTCTTTTAAGAAGGAGTACAGCTCCAAGTGCGCCAACAGGAATTAGAAGAGAGAGTGGTGATTTTTGTGTGTCCCCCCCTTCGGATGGAAGTGCTCCCTGAGGTGAAGGGGTGATTGATGCGTCAATCGTTCCTTCTTGCCCTTTTATAAAGGTAAGATCAAGTTTCTGTGATTCTCCCGCAAGGAGTTTTACTTTCTGATCTGCCTGCCGGTCTCCAACATAGAAGGTGACATAAGATTCAAGTTGCTCTTCATTGCCGTTTACAACAAGTCTCTGATCAAAGGTATTTTCTCCGCCATAAAGGCCCTTGGCTGTTGTTGTAATATTTCCGACAACAGTGCCATTTATTTTTGCAATAACTTCAGTCCCCACCGGTGCAGGTGTACCATCAATTGTGATAGTTCCGAAGAATTCATATGGCAGGGGTGGGATAGCCTGAACTCCTCCAACAAGTGCAAGAGTTAGTAAAAGGACAAGCACAGTTTGTAGTTTCATTAGAATCTCCTATTTATGAATTAACTATATTGGTCTATCTATTTAAAATCAGGAGGTGATGACTCCCGGATTGTTAAGATAAACCCAATATCCGGTTCCTGGAAGAAGTGAATCAGCAGCTTCCTCTGCACTTGCATTTCCATTGATTATTGTCTGTGAATACCTTTGTGTTGCATTATCAAACATTATTACATAAATCCAGTCAACAGATGAGAGAGCCTTAAAAGCCTGCACACTATTTGTTCCCTTTATCGCAAATGTATTCCAGCCCTTATCAAGAGATCTTGAGTTGGTTGTACAAGCGATAGTTTTTACCGGAATTTCTAATGGAGAGGTTGTATATACCCAGTATGCTGACATTGGCTCGAGAATCTCTCCCGCTTCTACTGTCTTCCACCCAGATGTTGTATTATATCTGAAGACTGAATGTCCACCTGATGGGACTAAGCTAAATATCGCTGCTGTATTATAGCCATCAGCTGGTTGTTGTGAAATACCAATGAAATTCCAACCTTGAAGCAGTTTAATTGTCATCTGACCAGATTGAGCCGGGTTGGTTGGCATTGGTGTTGGCTGCACTGTATTATTGTCAGTTGGAACCGGCTGTGGGACTCCGGTTGGAACTTCTGTCGGTACAGATGTTGTTGGCACAGGTGTAGGCTGCACTATATTATTGTCAGTTGGAACCGGCTGTGGGACTCCGGTTGGAACTTCTGTCGGTACAGATGTTGTTGGCATTGGTGTTGGAGTTGGTGTTGCAGCAATT
This sequence comes from uncultured Methanospirillum sp., assembly GCA_964434005.1. Lineage (GTDB taxonomy): Archaea > Halobacteriota > Methanomicrobia > Methanomicrobiales > Methanospirillaceae > Methanospirillum. The sequence continues at coordinate 4,504 of CAYSSW010000031.1, read as the reverse complement.
ACTGAACCTGCACCAACTTTTACAGTCCCTGGTGTCGATGTTACTGTTATTGCATCTCCTCCATCATCATCCATCTGTCCAGGTATTACATTAAGTGTTACACTTCCATCAGAGACACCTTTTACCTGAAGGGTTGCAAGGACAATTCCAGAGGCTCCAGCGGTTAATTTATCTTCAAGATCAATACCCTTGATCTGATAACCTGAACTTGTAAGTTCCATATCAGATAACTGGACCCAGTCGGGGAAGGTTGCACTTACTACAGTTGCAACATTTGAATTATCAGTAGTAATTGTAAGTGTATAACCGGAGAGCCCTTCTGGAGCAGAATCAAGGATAAGATTAGTCTCCCCTGTCTCTCCTACGGCTGGAATAGTCAGATCTCCAATAGAAATTGTCGAGGCAGATGCCCCGGCAAAGATTACAAGGCATAATAACCCTGTGATTAATAAATTGTTAATTTGTATCATTTTTTACTTACCTCTGCAAACAATACCTGCACATCACCAAGATCTGCTGCACCATTTTTGTTGAAATCGGCAAATTCTGGTGGATAATTTTCTTTGATAAACTGCAATAATTCGAAAAGAATTGTTGGATCCTGAAGATCAAGTTTCCCATTTCCATTCAAATCCTCATAGTTTCCATCTCCATTCAGGTCATTTGGAGGAGAAATCTGTCCGGGTAAAGGGGTTATTGTTGTTAGATCTACGCTTGAGCTTCCATCTATTTTAAGTAGCCACATATCTCCTTTTCCAATCGAATTTTGTATGTCACCATCTGTTGAATCTGTAAACCCGGTGATTATCAGATCTCCATCCTGGTTTAGAGCAAGATAATCCCCGGTATCATGCCCGGATCCACCATATAGTTTATACCAGGATATCTCACCACTTTCAGAAATTTCTGCTACAAAGAGGTCACGTTCTCCTTTTATTCCTGAGAAATCACCATCAACAGAATATGTTTCACCGACAATGTATACACCATCCGAAGGTGATGGCTTCATGCTCCAGATATTCTCACTAAAACTGCCTCCATAACTCTTTTCCCAGAGTAGATTTCCATCCTTATCTAATCTGATAAGCCAGATATCACCAGCGCCATGTGAGGTGCTGACATCTCCAGTGCCGCCTTCTGATCCTGTTACCCCGGCAACGATCATGTCACCGTCAGGTAGTCCGACAATACTGTGAGCCCAGTCTGATCCTGCTCCACCATAGTTTTTGGACCAAAGCAAATTGCCATCTTTGTCGACTTTTATGACCCAATAGTCACTGTTTCCACTATTTCCTGGAACATCACCATCAGATGAATATGAAACTCCTGCAATTGCATACCCTCCGTCAGAAGTTTTTGTTATACTATTTCCACTATCTTTACCTTTCCCCCCGTAGAATTTTTCCCATTGTTTATTACCATCTGAATCAAGTTTTAACAACCACAATAAACCATCCATTCGTAACATTTCCGGTTCTTGATGTGAGAATGAATATCCACATATCAAAAAGCCGGAATCATCAGTAAGGACCATATCTCCACCTTCATCGGTCAGGTTACCGCCATAGGTCTTACTCCAGATGATATTACCTGCAATATCTGATTTTATTATATGGAGATCACCAAGTCCGTAGTAATCTGATACATCACCATCTTCTGAACCTGTTGTTGCAAGAAGGATCAGATTATTATCCGGAAGGTGATGAACTCCAAGTCCGTAATCACTGCCACTACCCCCAAATGCCTTTTCAAGTAAAAGATTCCCGTCTTTATCGGTAACAACAAAGAGGATATCACCATTACCAGATTCATTTGAGTTTTGTTTATAATCCGAATATGTAACACCGATTAAAAAAATTGTACCATCAGAATCTACATCGACAGCATGGCCCCATTCCTGATTTTCCACTTTTCCAAATGTTTTCTCAAATACTAAATCGCCTGCCGCGGCAAAAACACCTGGTATCAGACTTATCAGGAGCAGGATAGTCAATATTTGAACCAATTTATTCCTCATCAAGACCCCATCCCTTATAATATATTGTATGAAGTAATCGGAGATATAGGTGTTACATAACTCTCTGATGGTGTGTTTTCTTCACTACTTGAAAAGGGATTGAAGAATTTTTTGAGTTCGTTTAAGAGGTGATACGAAAATAAAAAAGTCAGATAGAAAATAACTTATATAAATGATGCAATTGTTCAATTCGATGTAATAATCAGAATTTTATTACTAATAAATGTCCTTTTGATTTTTGGGAGTTAATTTATACACTTGAAGTTCTTCCATATCTTCACAAAAACAACGTGTAACAAGTTCATAATCATATCCATAATCAGTAAACATCTGGTGACATTTGTCAAATATATTTCTTGATGATATAAGAATAAGAATTCGCCCGATTTTTGAAAGATGGCTCCCGGCACCGATGAGAAACTCTCGTGCAACTTCAAGACCATCTTCTCCTCCATCAAGAGCATATTCAAGCCAGTCAGATATCCGCTCTTCCGGGCGGGTTGGAATGTAAGGCGGATTAAACAGAATAAGATCAAATCTACCTTTTAATGCATCCATAAGATTGCATCTGACAACACTGACACCGGCCTTATAAGATACAAGAGCGGCATGTGGGTTAATTTCCGTTGCAAAAACATATTTGAGATTATTGATAGAGGAACAGATAAAACCACTACCGGTCCCAACCTCAAGCACACGAAATCCTTCGTGGATTTCACTTTTTACTGCTTCTAATAGAAGAAAAGAATCTTCACGAGGATAATAAACCTGATCTTTATCTGCCGGCGATATAATTTGTGATGGTTGCATAATCCTCAAGATATAATGCTTCAGGTCTTGCATTTAGAATTTCTTCATCAAGAAGAGACAGAAGCTTATCAATTACTACTTTGCCAAATTCCCCGGATGCACCTTTTAATATACTTCTGACCGTCTTTCTCCGGCGAGAATAAAGAATCCTTACAACTTTTTCATATATAATATCATCAGAGATCGGAAATATTGGCTCTCTTGGTTCAATCCACACAACTGTTGAATTGACTTCTGGTGGAGGTGAGAAAGAAGAGGGGGGAAGATCAAAAACCCTTGAAATCCTTGCATATGTCTGAACCATAATAGTGAGTCTTCCACAGTCCCGAGTACCTATATCAGCCATCATCCGGTCTGCAAATTCCTTTTGAAACATAAGAACCGCAGCTTCAAACCCGGTTTCAAACAGCCGGAACATTATTGGAGAAGATACTGAATATGGAAGATTTGCAACAACAAAGTGGCTTTTTGGAAGATTAATCTTTACTGCATCACCATTTATGAGAACAAGTCTTCCATCTTCAATTTCCTTAAAAAAAATACATGATAGGTTTGGAATAAGGCTGCTGTCAATCTCAATAGCAGTAACAATTGCTCCCTGATCTAAAAGGGCTCTTGTAAGAACACCCCCGCCAGGTCCAATCTCTAAAACTGATGAACCTGATACCTCAAGGAGGCCGGCAATTTTATTGACAGCCCCGGTATCTGAGAGAAAATGTTGGTCGCAGTAAGCCCTCATTTTGAGGTAAAGAGATGGTGTTTTACCTCGGGTTTTTCAAGTTCTTCTATAACCCGCTTTGCAATCATTTTTTCTGGATGAGGTAGAGTTTTAATACGTGCAGAAATATCGGCAAAACTTTCAAAAGGCTTTTTCTCACGTTCACCAATAATTTCCCACATTAGTTTTTTACCAATTCCCGGGAGGAGTGAAAGCATATGCAGTTTTGGAGATATTGAAATGGATTTATTATAGAAATCAACAAAGTCAGATTCTCTATCTGCAACGATCTGATCAACTACAAAAGGCAGTTCCTGAATAGCTCCTCTTGTCAGTTCATCATACCTAAGCCGACGTTTAACCCGTTCAATTTTATTACGTTGGCCGCCTCCAATATAAACTGCTTCACCTATTGCGATATCAAGGGTCTTTGGGTAGAGTTCAAGAAGTTTGAACTGTTCCACTCCTACTGCCAGAACCACAGGTTCTCTTTTATAGATAGGGCGAGGATCATTTGGATATCCTTTTGCAAGGAGATCTAAGATGATCGCATTAACCTCTTTCTTCTCCTCCTTGTCCATTGGGGGCCTCATCATTAGATTAAATGAATTGCAACTAGCTCAACAATCTGGTCAAGATCTTCGGTAGTATGGGTGATAAATTTATCACGACCAAAGATCGCACGCACTTCATCCCTCGTCTTTGGCATAACATTGGCAATCTGGTAAGCAATGTCAGGTTTCATTTTATCAAGTTCGAGAAGTTTGTCAACCAGTTCACGGGATTTTGTAGATGATGTATGTGCGTTGTTTAAAGTCGAAGACGAAGCACTGCCCAAAGCAGCCAAAAAAATAATCGGTATTCCTGCGGTTGACACGGCCAATCACGAACTCCATCCCCGGGTATTCAACATTATTATAATGGGAGCGGTCATTGGTTTAACTAATGTGGTAAGTTTT
>CAYSSW010000030.1:0-26426 GCA_964434005.1 uncultured Methanospirillum sp. | reverse complement strand
TGGGACTTGGCTATAAAAAATATTATTTTGATTAAATGTCTGCGGAATGTGGGTTCTTAGATCCTTCTATCAATTTATTGTATTTCAACAGAGCGAATTTTTGTTTTCGACACTTTACATCAAAACAGTAATCCCTAAATTGACAATATTGCGATTATAATAATTAACCTAGATGATAAAGCAAGACTTGTTATTGACGTGAAGATGCAACAGTACGGATGGGATATTCTGAATATGAAAGAACCAAATCTCTCTGCCACACTCTGAATAGCCTTTCGCAAGTTTCCAAAGAGTTTAGGTGAAGTCGATTACACTCTATATGTTGAAAGAAAATCAATAGGGAAGAACTACTGTGAATAACGATAATGAGATAAAACTCTTTGAACGTAAAGAAATTAGGAGTGTATGAAATAAAAATGCGAAGAAGTGGAATAATGTCTGTCTACAAAATATCATCATAAAACTCTAAAAAAAGTAGTTAATCCATAATAACACATTTTCGCGTATACAGACTAAATAAAATACTGATTTAATCCAAAATTTTATTTAAACTCACGTTGATCAATTTTCCATCCTTCATTTTAAAAATTTTATCGCAGATACTCTCCAGTAATGTAATATCATGAGATATTACCAAAAAAGCAGCATTACTCTTCTTCTGGAATCCCTGCATTATCCTGATTACTTGGGCTTGGACTGATACATCAAGCATTGATGTAGCTTCATCTGCAATAATAAGTGATGGATTCATTGAAAATACCTTTACAATAATCGCTCTTTGAATTTCTCCACCAGATAACTGATGAGGATAACGCTGAACCTGATCATACCTTAAACCTATTATAGACATTAATGGAAGGACTTCTCTAACTGCTGAAGAGTAATCCAATCCTTTTACAAGACGCAATGGCTCTGTGATACTCTCAATCAATTTCATACGTGGGTTAATTGATAATTCTGGGTTTTGAAAAATCATCTGAAGATCAGGCCTTATTTTACGTAATTCCTTTTGTGAGAGTGAAATTATGTCTTTGTTACAAAAAAAGATCTCTCCAGAGGATGGATCTTCAAGCCTTGTCAGACATCTACCAAGTGTTGATTTACCACATCCACTCGATCCAGATAAACCAACAGTCTCACCTTTTGATATTGAAAAAGAAATATCTGAAAAGATCTGTGATAATCCAAAATTTTTTGAAAGATGAGATACATTCATTATAGTCGATGACATCTTACACCTCTTTTATCTGTGATAGTCAATTGAGGATGATTTTTTATACATTGTTCATAACAAAATAAGCATCGATCCTGAAAAAAACAGCCATTAGGTAGATCCATAAGATCAGGGTTATCTCCTTCCATGGGAATCAATCCATTTTTTGGTCTTGCATTCATTAATCCAATTGTATAAGGATGAATTGGATTATTAAAAACATCACGAGCTCTTCCAGTTTCAACAAATTCACCGGCATACATTACCAGAACAGAATCACAGATTTCCTCTGCTAATTCAATATCATGTGTGATAAGAAGCATTGCCGTCTTCTTTTCATCAACGATTTTTCTAAACAAATCACGACTAATATTACGGATTTTATCATCAAGACCTTTTGTTGGTTCATCTGCAATAATAAGTGAGGGATCTTCTAATGAACTAATTGCTGTCACAATTCTCTCTTGCATTCCCCCAGATATCTGATGAACATATTGATCTACAATTTTTTCGGGATTAGGGAATAAAAAATACTTTAAGGACTCAAGAGTTCTTTTTCGGGCTGTTTCTTTTGTTATTCCCTGTCGAATAGAAATTTCATCAATCTGAAAACCATTTGTCAGTAATGGATTCAATGAATTACTTGGACTCTGTGGGATAAAACTTATTTGTTTCCCCCGGATTTTACGAATTTCTTCACCCTTTAATCCGCAAATTTCCAATCCCTTAAATTTTATTGAACCCTTTAATTTTGCATAGGCAGGTAATATTTGGATAATTGATGCTCCTATCACCGATTTTCCTGAACCACTTTCTCCTATGATTCCCACAAGTTCACCTTCCTTTATAGAAAAACTGGCATCTCTGACTGCTTCAACAGTTCCATACTTCGTTGGAAAACTCACAGAAAGGTTGGAAACATCAAGAATATTCATAAATCGTTAAATCCCTCCTTAACTGGATTAAGAATTGCCCGAAGCTCTTCTCCAAGTATGTTAAAAAGTAATACAACTCCTGTAACAATAATCCCTGGAATTATTGTTAGGAGAGGAGCAGATCTGATAAACTCTTTACCGTTACTGATCATTGCTCCCCATTCTGGAATATCTGTAGGAATACCAAGACCTAAATAACTAAGTCCAGCTATTGACAGAATAACTCCTCCAACATCAAGAGTCATCAATATTAAAACAGGGGCAAAAACATTTGGAAAAATATGTTTTTTTATAATTTGAAAATTTGTTATACCGGATAATTTTGCTGCAAGGATGAATTCTCTTGATTTCACAGAATAGGTACCATTTCTTACGATTCTTGCAAATCCTGCCCATGAATGAAGTGTTAAAGCTAAAACAATTGCAAAAATTCCTTGAGGAAGAAAAGCAACAATAGCAAGAGCAATAATCATTCCAGGAAACGGTATAAAGGTGTCAATTGCTCTTGAGATTAGTTCATCAATTATTCCACCATAATAACCAGCAATTAATCCCGCAGATATGCCTATAAAAGCAGAAACTAATACAGTAATAAACGCAATTGATAATGAAGTATTTGCCCCATAAATCAATCTGCTGAGAACATCTCTACCAAGATAATCAGTACCAAGAATATGATCTGATGAAGGCATTATGTTTTTTTGTGCTAAATTTATTTTTGAAGGATCTTCTGGTGCAATATAAGGAGCAAATACTGCACATAGAATCAGAATTAACAGAAATAATAGAGCAATACAAAAAATCTTATGCTCACTGAAAAAACTAATAAGATCCCTTACTTCGACATTTTTTTGTTTAAAATTGTATAAGTTTTCATTCATAGCGAATCCTCGGATCAATATAGTGTAAAATGATATCTACAATCAGATTTATGATAAGAACCAGTGTAACAATAAGAAGAATCAACCCAGTTACAAGGGGTATATCTCTTGCCAAAGATGCACTAACAAGGAGTGAACCAATACCCGGCCATGCAAAAACTGTTTCAATGATCATTGTTCCTGCTAAAAGGTGACCAAACTGAATACCTAATACAGTAATAACTGGTAATATGGCGTTACGAAGAATATGATCACGTGTGATAGCAAAACGTGGAAGTCCCTTAGCGGTTGCATAAATGATAAATGGTTTTGTAAAGATTTCTAGAGTGCTTGTTCTCATTAATCTAATAATCAAACATGTTGTATACACTGAAAGTGTAATTGCCGGCAGTATAAGATTCTCAATGCCTCCGTAACCAGATGTTGGAAACCACCTTAAAGTTAATGAAAAGACAATAATTAAGATTAAACCTAACCAGAATGATGGAAAAGAGATCCCAAGAATAGTTATCACACGAATTATATGATCTTGGATTTTATTTTCTCTATATGCAGCATAAATGCCAACAGGGATTCCAATGGCAATTATTATAAGAAAACTTGTAACCGCCAATTCAAGAGTTGCTGGAAGATAAACTGAAATTGTTTCGATTACAGACCTATTATACTGGTATGAATTTCCAAAATCTCCACTAATGAGGATATTTTTTAACCATATCAAGTATTGCATATAAAGAGGATCATTAAGATTATATCTTTCTGAAACTGAATCGATTACTTCATGTGAAACACCATCTTCCAGACTTGTAAAAACATGTTTCACAACCATTTCTGCAGTTCCTCCGGGAAGAGAATGGAGCAGAATAAATGTGAGTATAGATACAAGGAAAAGTGTCAGAAACAAAGAAAACAATCGACGTAATAAAAAATTTTGCATAGCAGTACCAAAAAAGGAATTAATTGATTTTCATTTCAGGATCAATTTTGTAATCATGAGCAGTAGGATCAAATTTGTATCCCGAGATTCCATCCTTTTTGGCAATTGATATTCCATAATAGGCAACAGGGATCATAGGTAATTCGTCCATAACATACTCCTGTACTTCATTAAATCCAGCATATCTTGCTGATTCATCACTTGCTGAATTAGCATTGGAAATCATCTTATCAAGTTCGGGATTGGAATAAAAACCTCCATTTAAATTTCCACCAGTTGAATACCAGCCACTAAGAGCATATGCTGGATCAGGAACCATAGACATACTTGAAGTTGTAAGAGAGAGATCCCAGTCACCTGAGTCATGAGTATCTGAAAAGGCTCCGTACTCTGTTGCTTCTGTTGTAACCTTTATACCAACTTCTGCAAGTTGTCCAGCTATTGCTTCAGCCATTGGTGGAAGACCTGGACGTGATGTAAAGGTGATAAGTTTTAATTCTAACTTTTTACCGTCTTTATCCCTAACTCCATCATTATCAGAATCAACCCAACCTGCTTCATCTAATAAGGCCATTGCCTTGTTTTGATCATATGAATACCCAATAAGATTAGAGTCCGCCCATTTCATAATTGGGAGAAATGGCCCAACAGCTTTGTCACCAACACCATATAATAGATTAGTAACTATACTATCGGCATCAATACCATAAGCAATGGCCTGACGCAGATTTTTATCCTCAATTATGTCATGATTATGGTTCAAATCCATATGATATAATCTTGGAACAGAATATTTCTCAACATTTATTCCATCAATTGCATCAATTGTTTCAGTCTCACTAAAAGGCAGATCAACAGTAAAATCAACCTCTCCAGTTTCAATTGCCAGTGCCCGAGTGTTTGGATCTGGAATACTTCTGATAACTAATGTTTTAAACCCAGGAGCGGTTCTCCAATAATTCTCATTTGCAGTCATTGTAAGAGTTTTAGTCTGCTCATTAAAACTCTGGTATTTCATTGGCCCTGTACCCACAATACTGGTTAACTCACCAGATGAATCAATTGACGATGGACTAATTATTCCAAGATTTGAGTAATGAACGAATGCCGGAAGTGAAGGCATTGGTTCAGTTGTTTTAATAAGAATTGTTTTATCATCGACAACCTCTGTTGAATCGTAATTCAGTAATTCTTTGTTAGAGGGATTAACATCAGTTGCACGATCTAATGAAAACTTTACAGCATTTGCACTTAATGGAGTTCCATCATGGAACTGAACACCTTCCCTCAATGTGAATTTCCATGTATTTTGATCAACCTGTTCCCAATCTGTTGCAAGACATGGAATAATAGAAAAGTCTTCAGCAACACCAGTTAATGGCTCTATAATAACAGCCTTTTCTGCGAATAGAGTTCCCACCATTGCAGGATCGGTTCTCGATATATCAAAAGTTTCACCAACTGTAATTGTTCCATCAACTGCACTTACTGTCGTAATTATTCCACAGCAGATAAACAGGAAATAGAGTGTAAACAGCAATTCAATTTTTTTGACTAGATTCATTTCAAGCCTCTTGACTTATATCAATGAATTATACCAGTAACAGGCAAATCCCTATTATAATAACCAGTAATAATTCGCCCAATTTTTAGCAAATATTGAATATAAGTAGAAAAAGGTGTTACGTATTTACAGTTAAATCTTATGATTTGTTAGTGTTTTCGATTATAACAGAAATTATAAATATTCATATCATATATCACTATCATAATAATTAAAAAAATCAAAAAAATAAGTATCATTAAAAAAATGATTGACAGCAAAAATTGGTAGTTTAAAGTCAAGCATTATCTATAACATATTTTCGTTAATATTTTTAAAAAACATATGAAATTATGCTATGGGTTATGAAAAAATTTTATTCCACATCCATCAAAAATTTTGGGCTTCAATCAGTGAAGCATACATACCCCTCTTATTCATTAATTCCTGATGGTTTCCTTCTTCGATAATCTCACCAGATTTAAGCACCAGAATTTTATCAGCATTCACAACCGTGCTAAGTCTGTGTGCAATAATAAAAACAGTGTGATCTTTCATCAATTCGTGAATAGTTTCACGGATCATCAATTCTGTTTCGGTATCAAGACTGCTTGTAGCTTCATCCATTATAAGAATTGGTGATCTTTTTAGAATTGCACGCGCTATAGCCACACGTTGTCTCTCTCCACCAGAGAGCCTAATACCTCGTTCACCAACAAGAGTATCATATCTATCTGGAAGGCCTGAAATAAAATTATGAATTCGAGCAAAACGTGCAGCCTGTATTACCTCTTCATCAGACGCATCAATCCTGCCAATTCTGATATTTTCCATAATAGAATCATTAAAAAGGAAAATATCCTGTGCAACTATTGAAATTGTCTGTCTCAGCTCATTAAGGCTAATATCCTTAATATTATGATCATCAATCTTAATTGTCCCTCTTTGAGGATCCCAAAACCGCATAAGCAGATGAGTAATTGTTGTCTTTCCTGCACCTGTCATTCCGACTATTGCAACAGTACAACCTGAAGGGATGCTAAAATTGACACCTTTAAGAATATCTGGTTCATTCTCGCCATATTTAAACCAGAGATCTGAAACCTCAATATTGGGGGTCTTTGAGATCTTGATATCCTTTGCATCATTCTCATCAACCACCGGAAGATCATCCATAATTGTAAAGAAACGTTTTGCACCGGCAATTGTCATACTTAGTTGCTTTGACACCTCAATTATCTCACGGATAGGACCAAATGCTCCAGATGCAAGAATTACAGCAATTGGAAGATAAAATGAATTAATCTCTCCCTGTTGAGAGAGAATAGTTGCTTCAACAAGGACAATAACAATTCCAGCAGATGCAATAATAGCATATGATGCAGATGTTAATGCATTCACCCTAACATATGCCTGCTGTTCCTTCCGGTAATTAAGAATCATCTTAACCATTGCATCTACTCTGTCCTTTCCTCTGCCAAATGCAAGAATTTCCCAGATACCCTGAACACTATCGATTAAAAATGAACCAAGAGTTGCAAGATATGCTCTTAATCTCTCACCTTTTTGTCTATTTGCCCAAATTGTCAGAGTCGGAATTAATGCTGCAAGAATAAAAATAATCAGCATAATCCCTGCAAGATATGGGTGAATCCATGCTAATGCTACAATGACAATAAATGGAACAATTATTGAAACAGCAACTTGATTCATTGTATGAGCAAAGAAAAGCTCAAATAACTCAATATTATTAATCGCAACAGATACAAGATCACCGGTCCTCCTTGTTATAAATATTGCAGGCGCAAGAGGATCCATCTTGGCATAGAACATATCACGCAATGTGGTTAGAATATGGAATGCAGCTATATGATTTAGATATGGAGCGAAATACCCGCAAACTCCACGAAGTAATGCAATAACAATTATTGCTATACCGATTGGAACAAGAGAAGATGGTTCTCCTCCCTCTTTTACGGCAAATATAAGAAGAACACCAAGTAATCCGATACAGATTGTTCCAAGATGTCTTAATATATCAAAAACCATTCCAGATACAAGAAGAGGAATATGTGGCTTGACAAGCCTTAACATTCGTAAAAACATTTGCATTGTCGAATAATCAGTCATAATGCACATCCTGTACCAGAAGTACTAAGCATTCTAATCTGTGCATTTACAAGCCGGCAATAATGTCCATCTAATGCAGATAGTTCATTATGGGTCCCAGATTCGACAATACAGCCATTATCCATCACCATTATTTGATCTGCTCTTCGAATTGTTGATAAACGATGAGCAATTACTAACACGGTTCTATTTTTACATAATTCATTCAGTGCTTTCTGTATGAGTTGTTCACTCATGGCATCGATACTTGATGTGGACTCATCTAAAAGTAATACTGGTGAATCTTTTAAAATTGCACGTGCAATTGCAATCCTCTGTTTTTCTCCTCCTGATAGTCGAAGTCCTCTCTCACCGGTCATTGTATCATATCCCTGTGGAAGGCTTATTATCCAGTCATGAATTTGTGCAGTTTTTGCAGCAGATATTATCTCATCATCTTTTGCATTGGGATTTCCAATGAGTATATTATTTTTTATAGTGTCATAGAACAGGTAAGTGTCCTGTGATACAAGTGAAAACTGTTCTCTGAGTTGATTTAATGGAAAATTTGTTAATGGTACATCGTCAAGCATAATCGAGCCATGATCTGGATCATGAAATCGATATAAGAGATCTATTACAGTGCTTTTTCCCGCTCCTGATGCTCCAACAATAGCAAACGTTTTTCCTGATTCAATCTTGAATGAACAGTTTTTTAGGATATATAGGTCATTTTCATAGGCAAAGTTTACATCTTTAAATGTAACCGATGGAGCTTTCTCGTGATTATTTTGTATTTTAACATCAGGAGCATTAATTGAGGGGGTTTCTTTCATAATTTGCTCAAGTGTGTCAAGAGCATGTTTTCCATAAAGACTGTTATGGAAGTGCTGGCTTAATGCAATAACCTGTTCATAAAAAAGAGGTCCAATAAGTAGAACCATCATAACACCATCGATACCAAAATTTCCGTGTAGGTACTGGAAACATGCATAAGTCAGAGCAAGTCCATAGCCAAGATATGGAACTACCTCACAGACATAATGAACTCCAAAGAATATTTTTAGTGATTTAATGTATGTAACCTCAAGTTTTTTCACCTTTTCATGAAGGAGAGCTGCACGATGACCGCTTAAAGAAAACATCTTGAGTGTTGTAAGTCCTTGAAGACTTTCTGCATAATACGAACTTAAATTATGGTAATCCTGCCAAATATCCAATTTTTCATCCCAGGATAATTTGTATGAAAGTGCAACTGAAAATGGAACTAACGGAACAAAAGCAATCAGGATCAATGCAACAATAATATCAAGATATATTGTAAATGCCACAAATAACACGGCAGGAATGATAAAACAAAGAACCAGGCATGGGATGAAGAATCCTACATACTGTTCAAGAGTGTCAACACCATCTGCTATGATAGTGGCTATAGATCCTGAATTTTTATGTTCAGTATAAGATGGGCCAAGACGAAGGAGATGTTCATATACCTTCTTTCTTACACCAAATTTCATTAGATCTGACGTATTTTGTGCCGAAATATCCCGAAGTGATTCTGCAAGACCTCTTATTATGAAAAGAACGATCATCATGGCAATAACCGGTGCAAGGCCTGATAGATCAATACCATTAATGACACCGGCTATTAGCATACTGACAAGAGTAAGCATTACAATGTTTGTTCCTGAACTAATAAGACCTGCAAAGGTTGTAATTCCCATGCTTTTTGTCATACCATCTGCAAGTCTGAAGATCCTTCTGTCAAAAATGGCTCTGGACAACCATGTCAACAGATTGTCATTATCTTGTTGCAATAAAAAACTCATTCTTAAAAAGAGTATGTAAAAACACCATATTAAGTATTATTATTTAGTTAATTATTAACATTCAATAAATAATATCAGCAAATTATAAAGAGATAGTTTTAAGAGAAGGATTTTTAGCGATGATGCCTTGGTAAAAAAATGAGTGTTCACCTCCCGTATAATGGTATGAAAACTTCTCTGGTATATTTTGTGGTTAACTCTTATTTGCTGAATTTCATTCTGATGATTTCCGTTCTATTAATCCTTCTCATTAAGACATCATCACTCAATAATATATAACTCTGACATATTTTAATGTTATGAATTATGTAAAATTAGTATTACATTATCAGCAATAATATTTTTTAAACAACATCATATGCTTAATATAAACCTATCAATACATTCACAATTGATAAGATAATTTATTAATTATATGTAATACTAAACATATGAATGATTATAACATATAAAATCATGTTACGTAAATTGGAATATTAATAACAGATATTATATTCCTACAGGATGTGAAAAATGCAGATTAAATGTTTAATTCTATTAGTATTGTTGTTGTTCATATCATGCATGACGCTGCCGGTAATTGCCGATGATGGATACCCTCGAACAGTCACTGATATGGCAGGACGAACAGTTGTTATTGAAAAGCCAATTGAAAGAATAATTGCTAATAATGCTGACAATGCACGAATAACTGTTGCTTTAGGTGAAGGTAAGAAACTTGTTGGTGTTGATGAATGTACAAATGGAGATAGCTCAGGTTGTCTCTGTCCAATGGCATCAGATGGTAAAATTATTTCAGATAAATGTTGGAGCAGTATAACAGAGGGCAATCTACAGGATCTTGCTCTAACCAATGACCGTTACACTCCAAATATTGAATTAATGGCATCATTAAAGCCAGATATTGTGTTTATCTGGTCATCATGGGAAGACGATGCTGATAATATCGCTGAACAGGTAGGAGCTCCGGTATTTGTCGCCAGTCCTGATTACACAATTAATGGAATGAAAGAACATATTTCAGCAGTTGGATCAGCACTTGGAAAAGAATCAGAAGCTGCTGACTTGAATGCATTTATTGATAAAGAGGTTAAGAAAGTCACAGATATTACTGGAGCAATTCCTGAATCAGAAAGAAAAACGGTATATTTCGCACCCCGTGGTGCAAAAAACGGTTTCTATGATGCAAAGGAAGGCCGTGACTTTACAAGAACATCCAACAGTTATGATCCATTAACACTTGCAGGCGGAATCAATGTAGCAAGAGATGCTGCGGATGGAGCGGTAAATGTTGCACTTGAACAGATAATTGCATGGAATCCAGATGTAATCATGGTAGCATGTAGTGCTCCTGATGACAGTGGAGTGGATTTCATTATTGAAGCACCAGAACTTCAGTCTATTAAGGCAATTCAGGATAAAAAGGTGTACAATGTTTTCTACCCAAACTGTCGTGGTTCACCTCATGATACAAATCTGATTAATATGTTCTATATCGCAAAAATGCTTTACCCAGACAAATTTGCAGATCTTGATTTCGAAGCAGAAGGTAATCTAATTAAACAGAAATTCCTTGGTGTTGACGGAGTTTTCTCTGAATACATGAATTATCTTGGATTTCCAGTAACTCAAGAGCCATGAACCAGATCGTTAATTATAATGAATTATGGAGGGTTCTCCACCAGAGAAAAAATTCACCTCCTGTAAATTGGGATAAAAGGGCTCCCTCCTTTTTTAAGGCGGTATCAAACTCAGAAGGAGTGAATGAGATAATTGGGCAACTAAACCTAAAAAAAACTGACACTGTTCTTGATATGGGCGCTGGAACTGGAAGATTTGCAATCCCAATGACAGAATATGCTGCCCATGTTACCGCTCTTGAACCCTCTAAAGGTATGAATTTTTATCTTAAGCAGGGCATGGAAAAGGCAGGAATCAAAAACTATTCTCTAATTGAAAAAAAGTGGGAAGAGATAACAATTGGAAAGGATCTGCCAGTTCATGACGTTGTCTTTGCATCTAATTCATTGGCATTTACTGATCTTGCAAAGGGCTTGAAAAAACTTAATGATGCTGCAAAAAGGGCAGTACATATTCTATGGTTTGCAGGACAGAAGCGTCATATGTTGGATGAAGAACTTATCAAGTTGTTAGGTGATGATTATGAATCCAGTTTTGACACAGATTATCTGTTTATTGTCAATGTTCTCCATGATCTTGGGATATATGCAAATGTTTCAGTAACCAAAATCCAATCCCGTCAGTACTTTGACAACATTGATGAAGCAGTAACATGGTGGACAGAACATGATAATATCCCAACATCTTGTGTTCCTGTTGTAAAAGAATACTTTATAAATACACTTCAAAAAACACCTGATAATCGGCTGTTTCGACCTATTCTTAATAAACAAGTCAGGATATGGTGGGAAAAGGAGTGTTGCAGTGAATGACGAGAGGAGATAAGTCTAAAGTAAAATTAAACGAAGAAACTAAAAATGTTAGCAATGGTCGTTTAGACTCCGCAAAGCATGAGCGTAAGATAATTATTGCGAAAAAGGTTTCATTCATTTCTTTAATCCTTCTGATAATTATTTTTGCAGTTGGATACATCATCACCCTTGGACCATTAGGAATAACAATTCCAGAGGTTTATGAAGTTATACTTGTTCATATCCTACCGGGTCTTTTCTCAACTGATCCTGTATATGATCAGGTGGTCTGGAATATTAGGTTTCCAAGGATTATTGGAGGTCTTTTTGCAGGATTTGGATTTGGAATCTGTGGATGTGTTATGCAGGCAGTTTTAAAGAATCCTCTTGCAAGTCCTTTCACTCTTGGTATTTCAGCCGGTGCTCATTTTGGTGTAGCGATTGCTGCAGTATTTGGTGTTGCAATTGTTGGAGGAGCATACCTTTTGATTGCAAATGCCTTTTTGTTTGCATTACTCTGCTCACTATTTATAGTTTCATTATCGGCATTACGTGGAGCAACCTCTGAAACCCTCATCCTTGCTGGAATTGCAGTTAATTATCTCTTTTCTTCTCTGTCTCAGTTAATGGCATATTTTGCCAATGATGAACAGTTGCGTCTCATGTCATTATGGGGAATGGGAGATTTATCTGCATTTTCGTGGAATAAATTTGGGTTATTTGTTGTAATATTTGCAATTTGCATCCCAATTCTGCTTTATAAAGCCCGCGATCTTAATTTGATGACTATTGGAGATGATTCTGCAAAAAGTCTTGGAGTGGATGTTAATCGCGTCAGGATGGCCACAATGATGGTTTCATCAGTTCTCGTAGCAACGATAGTCTGTTTTACTGGAACAATTGGCTTTGTAGGACTTGTTGCTCCTCACATTGCCAGAATGATGATTGGTACTGATCATAGAATCTTGATTCCGACATCGGGAATCATTGGAGCATGTCTACTTATTTGTGCAGATGCTGTTGCAATGAATGTTATTGGACCTACAATAATCCCAACAGGCATTATGACAGCATTACTTGGAGTACCATTCTTCCTGTATTTAGTTCTTAAAGGAAAAAGAAAGGAGTACTGGCAATGAAGATTAAACTAAAAATTCAGGATCTTGAGTTTTCTTATCAATCAAGGCCCATTTTTTCCGATATGTGCCTTGAAATCCCAACAGGAAAGTTTGTTTCGATTCTTGGACCAAATGGATCTGGTAAATCAACTTTCTTGAAATGTGTTGATCGAATCTTAACTCCATCCTTTGGACAGATATTTATAGATAATGAGGATATTTTCTCAATAAACAGGATGGATCTTGCAAAAAAGGTCTCATATGTCCCTCAAAGTTCTGTTAGAGTATTCCCTCATTCTGTTTTTGATGTAATCTATATGGGTCGGCGACCATATCTTGGATGGGTTGGATCTTCGAATGACGAAGAATATGTATGGAATGTAATTAACCTACTTGGGCTTGAAGAGATTGCCAACCATTCATTTAATGAATTGTCTGGAGGCCAGCAACAGAAGGTATTGGTGGCAAGAGCACTTGTTCAGGATACTGATATGATTTTACTTGATGAGCCGACATCTAATCTTGATATCTGGCATCAACTTGATATTATGAATATAATATCTGATCTTGTCGTAAAAACTGGAATTACTTCACTGATGGCAGTTCACGACTTAAACATGGCGTCAAAGTTTTCAGATCTTATTATCCTCTTAAAAGATGGGATAGTCTATGCTATTGGAAAACCTGAAGAAGTTCTGACAAATGAAAACATTGCAGAAGTCTACAAAGTGGATGTTCAAATTTATTGTAAGAATGGAGAAAATCCAGTAATTGTTCCTGTACAACAGATATTTCCAGTTTTTGCATGAAAATCGGAAAAAAGTCATCATTTTTTTATCATCATAATTCTATCATACATCTAAACCGTGACTTATAATCATGAGATATAAAGATACTTGCGGATTATTCAGTCTTAAAATCTTTGATATGAATGGGTTATGGGCTTCAACCGAAATTTCAAGGATGGATGTTGATTCATCAACAATAATAAGTTCTGGTGAAAGTGAATAATTCTGAAATCATTGCTTGGAGATTACCACCAGACAATTAATCGCCCGATAATTGACTTACAAGAGTCCCTATGGTAAATTAATCCACAGATTCACTGAGTTCTACAATAAATAACATGTTGTGATTCGATGAAATCTTTTTGAAAATACAAACTTTTTTTTAAATTTGCAACCAATTACATAATAAATCGATGAATTTATCTATATTACATGTTAACTATTATGAATGATATCACAAAAAGTATACATCTTTTTAATTTTTTGCATACTTATGACAGCACTTTCAGGTCTTGTCTGTGCAGAAAAGACTGAAACAACATTGACTGATGTACTAGATCGAGAAGTAACCCTTCAAACACCTGTTGATAAAATGGTTCTTCAGGGAAGTGGAGGTGGTGGTCCATTCTTTACACTACTTGCAATTGGAGGGCCAGAAGCTCTTGACAAGGTTGTAGCAATGGACAATACCCTTGAAGAGAACAGAAATGATGTCTGGGAAAAGTATGTTGAAGCCCTTCCACAACTGGAAAGCATTCCAAAAACAGGATCACATACATCAGAGCTCAACCCTGAAACTGTAATCGCACTAAATCCTGATGTAATAATTGTCCCTAAAAATGATTATACAGGAGCAGTCGAAGTTTATTCAAAATTTGATGAAGCAGGAATTCCTGTAGTAGTAATGGACTATCACGAAGAAACTCTTGAAAACCACAAAAAGAGTATTGAATTAGTTGGTCAACTTCTTGGAATGGAAGATAAAGCTGCTGAAGTTTCCAATTACTATGAAGAACAGATGGAGATTGTTAATTCACATCTTGAAAGTGTTACTGGTGAAAAACCACGTATTTACATAGAATGTGCAAATACAGGATCATCTGAACTTGGAAATACATATGGAGACTATATGTGGGGAGCCATCGCCACAAAGTGTAAAGGAGATAACATCGCTGAAGGTTCAATTGAAACATATGGCATCATTAATGAAGAATATCTGTTAAAAGCAGATCCTGAAGTTGTCCTATATACTGGTTCATACTGGCCAAAACAGCCACAGTCATTTAGACTTGGTTTTGCCTCAACAGAAAAAGTAGCAGAAGATACAATTAAGCCTTATCTTGAAAGAGAAGGCTGGGATGCTCTTTCAGCTTACAAAAATAATCGTGTGTATGGACTTAATCATGGAATGAGCCGTGAAATCTTTGATTTTGCAGCATTCCAGTTTATTGCAAAGGCACTTTACCCTGATTTATTCGCAGATGTTGACCCAGAAAAGAATTTAGAGACATTTTATGATAAATATCTCCCTGTTGACTTTTCGGGTGTCTGGATGATGGATGCCGGGCAGATTGAATGAGTGCTGATATAAACAAAGATACAGATGCAGTAAGTTTGTATAATGGGATTATTTCCCGCAAATTCCTTTTTATTGTTCTTCTTTTTTCAGCTGTTATCATCTCATTTATTGCTGATATTCTTATAGGTCCTGCATGGTTGACCATAAATGAAGTACTTACTGCATTAATTTATCCTGAAAGTAATACTAACCGGTTGATTGTCTGGGTTATCAGGCTTCCAATGGCAATGATGGCAATATTTGTCGGTGCTGCTCTTGGGGCCGCCGGAGCTCAAATGCAGACAATTCTTGACAATCCTCTTGCAAGTCCATATACTCTTGGAGTATCAGCAGCTGCAGGATTTGGAGCTGCACTTGCAATTGTCATGGGAGTTGGAGTTCTACCGCTTGGGAATGAATTACTTGTCCCTGCAAATGCCTTTTTTTTCTCAATGCTCTGTTGTCTTTCCATTTATTTAGTAGCATGGAGAAAGAGAGGGACCACAGAAACACTTGTCCTTGCTGGAATAGCAATGTTATTCCTGTTTAATGCACTTACAACCCTGCTTGAGTATTTATCATCGCAAGAAGATCTTCAGGCAGTAGTATTCTGGTTATTTGGCAGTATGGCTAAATCCACATTGCCAAAAGCTGCAATAGTCGGAATTGTTGTCTGTTTAGTAATTCCTTTCTTCCTAAAAGATGCTTGGAAATTGACAGCATTACGACTTGGAGACTCAAAAGCTAAAAGTCTTGGAGTTAATGTAGAAAGATTACGAATAAAAACACTGCTTTTGATATCATTCTTAACATCGATTGCGGTATGTTTTGTTGGTATTATCGGGTTTATTGGACTTGTATCGCCTCATATTGCACGAATAGTAGTTGGTGAAGATCAACGATATTATCTTCCAGCATCTATTCTTTCTGGATCACTTTTACTCTCGGTCTCATCTATTGTCAGTAAAACTATCATTCCAGGAGCAATCTTTCCAATAGGTATTGCAACATCATGTATTGGTGTTCCGTTTTTTATGTATCTTATACTCAGAAGAAGGAGGGAATTTTGGTGAAACTTGATGTAATTGACCTTAATTTTTCGTATGATACAACTCAAATACTGCATAATGTAACACTTAGTGCAGATAAAAAAATTACAGCTGTTATTGGGCCTAATGGAGCCGGAAAAACCACATTAATGGCCTGTATTGCAGGGATCAAAAAACCATCCGGCACTATTCTTTTAGATGACGTAAATATATCAGACATTGACAAAGAAGACATTGCAAAATGGGTAAGTTATCTTCCACAGGAAGCACCGTCAATGGCAGTTCTTTCAGTACTTGAAGCAGTTCTCCTTGGCAGACTTCATTCTCTTAAATGGAAAGTCGAAAAAGAAGATATTGAAACTGCATACAAGACTCTTTGCGATTTAGGGATTAAACATTTGGCTACCAGATCTCTTAATGAACTCAGTGGTGGCCAACGTCAGATGGTCTCAATTGCTCAAGCAGTTGTTAAAAATCCGGAGATTTTGCTTATGGATGAACCTACAAATTCTCTTGATCTTCAGCATCAACTTGAACTTTTTGATCTTATCAAAGAGATCTCTGAAAAACGTAAAATAACTGCATTAATAGCATTACATGATCTTAATCTTGCAGCACGTTATGCAGATAATATTATTCTTCTTCATAATGGTGTTGTTCTTGCATCCGGTGCACCAAGTTCTGTTTTAACAACAAATATGATTGAGACTGTCTATGAGGTTTATGCAGATGTGTCGCTTGGATTTGACGGATATGTACATATTTCACCGATATGCTCTGTAAAAGGGATGAGACGAAAACAGATGGAGATGGCAAGATCATGAGTTCACTTGAAGAACAATGGGTAGAATGCTGTAGTGAAGAAAGTATTCGGTGCAGCCCTGATTACTGGAATGGAAGAGCTGATGATTATGCTGATTTTATTGTAAACAGCGATTATATTCATGGTAGAAATATTTTAAGACTATTTGAAGCAGAAAAGATTATTTCACAGGAATCATCTGTTCTTGATATTGCTTCAGGACCAGGAGCTATTACAATACCATTTGCTGAGAAAGTAAAATCGGTTACATCTGTTGAACCAGCAAGTAACATGGCCAAAAAATTAGAGGAAGCAGCCAGAGCTAAAAATTTGAATAACATCTCAATTATTCCTGATGTCTGGCAGAATGTTTCCATTCAATCTCTCCAAAAATATGATCTTGTGATCAGTTGTCATTCAATATGGCATTTTCCTGATTTGATCAATCATATAACTCGGATGGAGGAGGTTTCCAAAGGATACTGTTGTATTGCTCATGGAATCACTCCCCTTGAGAATGAAAGTGCTTCACTATACAATCTAAAAATTGCCGACACTATTGATAGATTTTATCTTGTTAAACAGATTCTTGATGAGAAAGGATTATTTCCAGAAGTAAGTGTTCAAAAGAATAAAACCAGAAGAACAATACAATCGGCAAGATCTATGCTGACACTTGAACTAAAAAAATACCGAGAACCAAATGCCGATGATTATGATGCAATTGAAAAGGAAATTGCTCGCTGTTCATCATCAGGAATGTATGAAAAAACTAATTATATGGGAGTTCTCTGGTGGAGGTTGAAATGAAAACGGAAAGTGTCATTAAATGGGAGAATCTCTTTGATTCACGATTGAATTTAATGAACCGTGATTATTCAATCGATGACTGGTCAAACAGATCAGACGATTATTCTGAATCAAGAAAAACGGGAAATTATCAGTATGGCCGGGCAGTTTATCAACTATTGTCAAAAAACGGCATTGTCTCCAGTAGTTCACAAATGATTGAGATCGGATCAGGGCCTGGAACTTTTGTTATTCCTTTTGCAGAAAAGATCCATCATGTGACTGCAATTGAACCTGCTGATGGAATGATTGAAAAAATCAAGGAGAATGCTTCACAAGCAGGTGTATCAAATTTTAATATAATCCCTAAAATCTGGCAGGATGTTGATACCAACTGTTTATTTAAATCACATGATCTTGTAATTTCTTCAACAGTAATCTGGATGTTTCGTGATATTTGTAAACAGATTCACAGAATGGAAGAGATTTCATCAGGATACTGCTGTCTTTGTGCCGGAATTGATTCTATGACTAATCAAGGAAATAATAATTCAGATGATTTGTGGATTAAAATGATCGGAAACACCCAAAGACCACTTTTTCCAGAATATCCACTTATTTACTCTATTTTGTATGAAAATGGAATATATCCTGAAATTCGCATGATTGAACATACTTCAAGGCGAACACCAGAGAATATGATGAAAATGTATTTTATTTTCTATAATCTCTTTACTGAGTTGACTCCAGAAAAAAAAGAGATTATAAACCAGCATGTCATGAAAAATCTAAAAGATGACGGTAAATTTGAGATGAAGTTTAAAACCGCTGTATTGTGGTGGAAATCGAGGTGTGGATTATGAACAAAACAGATGTTTCCCAGACAGATGGATATAAAAAAGAAATTAAAGAATACTGGACACATGATAGTCCATTTTATGATAATTATCCAGAACATGGGCTGACTATAAAAGATGAAGAATTGTGGAGAAGATTTCTTCAAACTGAAATTGGTGATGAACCTAAAAAAATCTTAGATGTTGGATGTGGGACAGGATCAATTGCATTGATTCTTGCAAGTCTTGATCATGATGTTTCAGGTATTGATCTTTCAGAAGGAATGTTATCCGTCTGTGAAAGGAAAGCAAATGAACGGGGATTGATCATCACAACAACTGTTGGAGATGCTGAAGATCTTCCATATCCAGATGGTATTTTTGATATTGTTACAAGTAGATGGGTTCTCTGGACACTTCTAAAACCTGAAACAGCTATTAGTGAGTGGAAACGAGTGTTAAAACCGGGGGGAAGAATTCTTGCTTTTGATGTGAAAACACATAATGCAAACAATGCCACAATAACTGATAAATTAAAGGCAAAATTATCAGGGATGCTTATCTCACTTCAAGATGGAAGAAAGATCTATAGATACAACAAAGAGATTTATGACGCTCTTCCTCTGTCATACAATAATGTTGACAGTTTTAATAATCAGATCAAGCTGTTTAAAGATGCCTGTCTATCAGATGTAAGCGTCAAGCCAATTACAACATTGGATGCAATGTCTAATGAAAAACTTGACAAACCATGGAGATATCATCTTGGATGGAAAGGTTATGGAGACTGGCATTGCATTTCGGGACGAAAAAGTGAATAAACCTATTTATCTTTTTTATAAGACAAAAATTTCTCGTTATTAAACACCATACAATGAGAAAACGGCGTTAATACTAAAATATCTGCACTGTGTTAATATAACACTCACAATCTTTGTATATTACTCCGGTAGGAACTCTCCCGGGGCAGGAACATGTACGAGTAAAAAAAGTGTTATCGTGCAGGAATTATTAATGAACGCTCTCCTGCCGGCTCAAATTCACGTATTGCTCCTCTTGCAAATTCTTTTCTTGGTTCTGAAAAATCAAAAGTCAGAGAAGGATCTGCAAAAGTAATCTTCACTCTTGGATCAAAACAGAATGGATCTGCTCTTCCAAAGTGTGCAGCACCAACAATTGCTGCATATTCACCCTGATGCCCTACATTCATAGCATAGTTTGGATAGTTTGGTCCACGAAGTTCTCCCATCGCACCTCTGTCTGGTTCAACCGACAATGAATTAGATGACCCGCATTGATCCTGAAGATCATATCCAAAGAAACCAAGTCTTGACCATGCGTCTTTATGAATAATCATTGAGAGATACCATCCGTTTAGACCTGCATTGGAGTTACCGGTTCCCATTGAGACGGTAATTCCTGAAGCTGCTCCAAGGACAGCTGCACGTTGTGACCCACCAAAATGATCCTCCATTAAGGTAGGAAATTGCTCATATTGTTCTAACCCGTATATTGTAACTTCAGTTGCAAGATCATTGACCATATCCTGCGTAGGTTTAATTGGTTTGTCTGGGCCAGGATTTCTGTAATCATAGCCATATTTGTCTTTAAGATAGTCCATACCATAATAGGTGTAATCATCAAGAATATTATCAGTATATGCCGCAGTTGCGTACTGTGTAAAACCCACACCCCCAGACATATATGATCCAAGCCAGATCTGATCAAAGAGAACTGCTCCAGCTGCAACCTGCTCAAGAGCTGCTTTTGCAGGATCATCTGGATTTTTACGATTTGCCTGAACAATATCACAAAACAATCCAAATTTAATGCCTCCAGGTTCATTTGGACCACGTGCACGACGGGCTGGAAGATGAGTACCCATCTGAATAACACCGGCATGCTTGGCGGCAAACGAAAGATCAGCAACAGCAGCCTCTCCTGCACATGTACGATATGCTGCAATAAATGACATTCCGATCTGCATAGCAGACCATCTGCTTGTTGTTCCTCCATCACATGTTCTGCTTACTATTGTTGGTATATGGATGGCCTGATACATTGATTTCCCAATTTCCGATTTTAGAATTTCAGCTTGTTTTGGAGGAAAGAGTTTCTCAATGTTGAGGAGATACTGCTTTTCAATCTGATCAGCCATCTCATCATCACCAGTGAAAACCTTTACATAACAGTCATCGACAAGACCTGGATGAGTTTCAACCATATGCTCTTGCACACAAGCTGCACCTGGCATTGTATGATTTAGAATGTGAAGATATTCATTAATGGTTTCAGGGGTTACATCTTTTCCAAGTCTTTTTTGCAGAGTGTTATGGGCCATATCCATTCCAACTATAACAGTTCGTCTGATATCATCCCACATCTGTTGCATTGCAGAATTGTTGACAAAATGAAGATCATCTCCCTCAACATATGTTCCTGTTCCTGAAATCTCATATGTCATTAATTGACGTTGACCCATCGGAATGCCACCAAGGTGACAGTGATCAGGATCATACATGGAGATGCCTCTTTTATTAACAATCTTCTCATTCACTTCAATAAATTCTCGTTTACGTGGTGACTGATGTACCCCGTCAAAACAGTAAAAACTTGTTTTTTGAGATTCGATATCCTGACCTGAAAACTTTTCTTTCAGAGCCTTCAGGAATTTTTTTTGCGACTTTTCAATGCGGGTCATTCTTTGTCTTCCCTCGGCATGAAACCATACTTTGTT
Organism: uncultured Methanospirillum sp.; assembly: GCA_964434005.1. GTDB lineage: Archaea > Halobacteriota > Methanomicrobia > Methanomicrobiales > Methanospirillaceae > Methanospirillum. Next base: position 4,870 of record CAYSSW010000030.1, on the reverse strand, counting down.
CGTAATGTGTGGATACGCTGTAAATATTCAATATATTCTGGATCTTCCCGGATTGATATACCAATTAGAGAATGAAAAATTGTACTGTGGTCTTTTAGCCATTCTTCATCCATCGGTTTTCCAACAGGAACCCGTTTATCAAGAGGGACGCCAATCTGATCTTTAACATAATATACAATACCATCTTTTCCAAGGGTATTACGTTGAATTGCGTCAAATTGCATACCATCCTCTGCAAGTCGAAGAGAATGGCCATGGACTGTTGCTCCCCGAAGACTTACACGGGCAGGATCAAACATTTCTGTATTCATCAGGGTTTCACAGTACTTTTCTAGATCACGTTCTCTGCATTCAACAATTTGACGTCCAGATAATGTTCCAGGATCGATTCCTCTGAAACGATACATTTCAGAGTATGTTCTCTGATATGGTTGAGATGGAGCGTTATACATCGAATCGGCAAACTGGATATATCTGACTCGGTCTCCATGTCGTGCTCCATCTGTGGGCTTTACAAGTTTTCTCATCGGACAGTCAGGTTCAGTAGATTCGCTAATTGGCGGATGAACACTTCTGTATGCCTCACCAGGAGCCCTGTGCCCAAGTACAAGGACAATATCCTCATCAGATATACTTCGAATCTTCTGGAGATTATATCCGGGGTTCATTTGTTTTCGCCGGTTTTCAGCAATATATGATATCCCGGGCCCATAATTGGGAGTGTAAGTCATATTTGCCTCTGTTCTACTGGATTTACTGGTATTTCTGCACTACCACCAGATTGGAGATCGTTATATCTACCAATCATCACAGGCATGTTATTTCGTTTAGGATCTACCATCCCAACCAACTCGGATTCTACTTTTGGACCGTATTTAGCATAATCAACCAGTGATGGTGAAGGTTTTATGAATATTCCAGTCTGAATATAAAAACCAAAACTTGTAAAAAACTGTTCACATGATTGCTTTATTTCTTCAATAACTGATTGATCCTCAAGTTCCAGGATAATATCTCCTACAAACATACGAATATCGACATCAGTCTCTGCAATTGAAACATTTGTGTTAAAATTGATATTATTTTCAATACCTCTTGCAGGACCATATGGCACTATTTTTGGGATATTTTGCCCTTTTAACAGAATTCTTCTGATGCCTGGCAACTTTACTAATATATCAAGTAGCGTACCAGTTGTTTCAGGTTTCATCATCCTAATAGAGACAATTTTTATCTGTGGATAATTGTTTTGTGAATTCTCACATTCCTCTGACATTTAAGCACTTCCTGCAATCTGATGAATCGGTTTTCTAAAGACATCCATTGTTCCATAGGTTTCACCCATAATTTTTGAGGTTCCTTCAGGTGCAAACATCTGTGTTCCCCCATCCATTGCAGCTGCTGCAACAACACACGGAATAGCTACACCAGCTGCATGACGGGTAACGACATGATTACCGTTGAAAATACCTGGCCCTCCCCCTCCATAAATTGAATGACTGAAGAATGAAAAACCGACTCCGGTTCCCATACTTCTACCGAAATCACTGCATGGAAGTCCTGTTTCATGTTCTATCAGATCATTGAAGTAGAGTAAGGTTGCTGAAACTGCCTGAACAAATCGACCAGCTCCACAGTTTACAATGCTTGCAGCAAGAGTTCCTGCTGAAACATATGCATTCCAGAGCATAGGATCATTTGTATCATAAAACTGGAAGTATCCACCTTTCTTTCCAGGTTTTATAACACGATCTTCAATTGCACGCTCTACAAGAGATTGAACAACAGTTCCAACAGTTCCAGTCTGCCCATTCTCCTTCACAAGATCATAAACCATATTATTTGCATTAAGACCCTGGTATGCATAGCAGAGCAGTTGATTACGTTCAAAAGGTCCAACACACCCCATTTCAAAAATACCGGCCATTTCAAATGTTGATGCAAGAGCAGCTCCCTGAAGAGCATTTCTTCCTGTCATCATGACAAAGTGATTAACCGGAATATTTCGTAGAGCATATCCTATTCCCTCATTATTCTGTGGAATTGTTAGGATAGATGTAACCTGAGCACCTACCATGTCCTGTGTCTGTGGATATGATCCCCAAGCAGCTGCTTTTACAGTAGATGCATCAAAAGGACTGACATCAAATTCATCAATAATTGCATAAGTCACTGCTGAAGCAACGGCAGTAATCGCCGCATCGTAAGTCGAAGCACCAACGATTCGCCTGTTTGGAACTTGAATCAAGAGAAGATTTCCATCATTAAATTCCATTATTTCGGTGTCATCATTCTCTTCAAGTGCAACCATGTCATGAATACGTTCAATAATGGAATCTTTATTCTTCATTATAGGAAGATCAAGTTCGCGACCTAATATCTTCCCTTTCCCAAGGTTAGCACTTTTTAATGACTGTTCAATTCCTTTAAGATTAACATTGATTGTTCGTTTGGTCAAATCAATGATCTTTAAGGTGGCCGGGTTAAAGAGCGGATGAATTCGCTCAAGTGTAACTCCGGCTTTAAGAAGTTTCCCATCGTCTGAATACAGATCGATAGTATCAGGATATTTCGTCATAGTTTCATCCAATAGAAACGTTGCCAACAATATGACTCATTCAACGATGTGCATGAGCCTCAAATCATTTAGAATTTGTAGCATATATCAGTTGTGAAGTTTTTAAAATAACGTAGCAAAAGATCATATTATATTAAAATTACGTGATATAAACATGATATATATAATAATTTTATTTAAATGATTTATATTATGAGTGACATAAATTCATGACTATTCACACAAAAAAGGAAATATTATTTTTATTTCTTCAATACAATCAAAATTTAATATCATGTAATTATAAAAAAATAGATATTTGTATTATTATATTCTATAAGTTAAAGGGATTGGATGTGAAGTCGTTATTGATTCATGATTATTATGAGGAAGTTTCAGATGAATGCATAATTCGTATTCCTAATCGAAACAAACCGGTTCCTGTTGTAATCATCTGTACGAGCGAAGATTCAATTGCTTTTTCATATACTGGAGAACAGTTCTTCTCAAAGAAAAGAGTTGCAAATGAAGATTTTTATGATCATCTCTCGATGTACCTGATTCGCGCAGGTTTTGCAACAATACAAAAAACATCATTGGACAGATCATCATCTGATCCCTTCTTGAGTGCTTTTAATTGTTACCAAGATGATAAAAAATGGATAAAAGATGCATTATTGTTAAGATATAACTATCCGCAGATAAACCCAGACAAATTATTTCTCTTCATTCACGGATTTGCAGGTTATATCATATCAAATGAATTTTTTGCGAAAAACAAAGCTCTTGGATCTGTTTTTGCTTCATGTCCATATCATCCATATGAAGAAATCTATACTAACAATTGTGTTAAGATAAAACAATTTTGCTCTGTTGATCCCATAAAAAATGCCCAGTATAAGGAGTTTGATCCTGTTAGTTATTCTTTAGCAAAATCTCCCGAAATAATGTATAAATCTATAAGACAGAGGCGAACGATGATAAAGGTTGCATCTGGTAAAAAGAATACCGAAGTAACTATGTTTCCACAGCTATGGAAATTTAAAGCCGGTTTTTATCCATTTAGCATGGTAAGATCTCCTTCCCTTGTCATTCATGGCACTGATGATTTATACATTCCTCTTGATGAACCATTCTCCCTCGAACAATCCCTAAAATCTCATTTGATAAATGTAAAACGGGAATTAATAACAGGTGGAGATCACTGGTTTAGATCACATTCAATGCATGGAGTTAATCAGATTTCTGAAATTATTACCGGTGAATGGAATGAACGCCCATTCAATGAGAAATTTTTTAAAAGTGTTATCGCCTTTTTCAAAAGCATACTTGCCTAAACAAACAATGACAAGATATTGAAAGTACTTTTTTTTGAAAGAGAAAGAGAGAAAATCATTGGATGGTATCAATCACGATCAACGAAATGACTTCAACTTATGTAACTTCGGAACTGTATGGCATTAGTCCTATATTTTATTTCATTCTTGGGGATGATTGTTGCTAATTCTCTTGTCCATGCAAAAATTTTCCCTTAAACTTTTACTTACCTCTCTTCTCAATCTGACACCACCATCTTATAGTTATATTTATTTGGTATTTATTTCTTATCAAATGTTATGAAAATAATATTCGTGTTATCTGGAAAAGTTCGTGTATAACAAGATGTAGTTTCATAAAAACAGGCAAAATAGATGTAAAAGGGGTTAGATAAGCTCTATTGAGCCTGTATTCATACCAGAGATCTTTTTGGCAAGTTTTGGTACTGTTGTGCAGATTATTGTTGAATCAGACATGCCATGTGCTGCTTCATCATCACTACCAGCAGCAGTTACTTCAGTATTCAGAGCATTTGAAAGGTTATCAACGGTTACTTTCTCTACCCATGGATCAATGTCGCTGATTATTATCTGTTCCATGTAACTGCTAAGTTCATTCGCAATCGCCCAAGATACAAACCGACCTCCGCAAAGTGTGATGCATTTTCCAAGATCTCCTTCTTTTGCCATTAAAACAAGATCATTAACAGTATTCTTTACTGAAACATTGGAATAAATCGGTGTTGATGGAAGACAGGCCCAGTGTGCATCACCCAAAGTTGAATATCCAATCTTTTTAGGATATACATTAGACCTTCCTACAATCTTAATTGCACGAGCAAGTGATTCTAACTCGTTTTTCTGGATTGGAACCTTTGTCCATCCCGATGCAACCTCTTCTTTCATCCTTGATTCCCGGAACACATAACGATAAGTATATGTAGGAAAAATTTATTAAATCTTCAATAATTCTTTTGACCCTAATTTTCAGGTGGAT
>CAYSSW010000029.1:0-27192 GCA_964434005.1 uncultured Methanospirillum sp. | reverse complement strand
TCCAAAAAAGTACTTTACCGGAATACTGTGTATGACTGTAAAGCAACAGCCTCTAGATTTTCTTTTTTACATAAAAAAGTGTCGACTTCTAATCCCGACAGATAATCGAACATCTTCTGAAAGATCTTTATTCCACCTGTTACTGCTGCTTAATCTTTCCATGTATTGACAGGAGGTATTTGAACAATCATCTCTGGCTTCTAATACATAACCGGCAAAAGTTGTAGAAACTGATCAGTCTGCAAAACCAATCCCTGAATCTGAATTATAGTAGGATAGAGGGAAGCGATTAATTTCTTCTCTTTATTCTACTATGACAAAATATGAATGGATTATTATATTACAACTGGTATTCGCATACCCATTGCATATCCACATATAACAAGAATTGTATCATCAAACTCTTCATTAAGAACTGGATCACCAGTATCTATAAATAATCGTGGCGTATTTTGAAGTTTTGTTGGAGTTGCAACAACAATAAGTGAATCGATTCCCGCCTTTTTCAGAACCGTTCTACTTATCTGCTGATTTCCTCGTCCAAGAACAAAACCCTGTGCACCAATCGGACTTAATATAATTTTTACGGGAGAATATTTTTCAAGAAGTGTTAGTATTGCTTTTTCATTCAGATCTGTTGCGACAATTTTTCCATTATAAACTGCATCAATTCCAAGTAATGTGGAATCTACATTTAATCTATCAGTTATTGCTTTTGTTGTAGAACCTGCCCCTATAAGATAAAGCGTATTATCATTCATGAGATTTGTGATGAATAAAGCAATATCTTCCAGATCATGCCTTTCATCTCCAAAAGATACTGATTTTCCAGCCTGTACAAGCGTTGGAACTGAAGGAATTTTTGCAATACCATAAATTTTTGTGGTTAAAATACCTGCACGATATTTTTCTTCATCGATATCAAGGACTTCTGCATCCGTACATTTAAGTGATTCTGAATTATCAAGTATTTTGGCAGCTGATATTGGAGTTGTTGCAAATACAGCAGAAAAAACTTTAACTCCGGCAGGGATTCCAAGTATTGGAATAGTATTACCGATTACTGAAAAGACATCAACAGCTGTTCCATCTCCTCCACAAAAGATTATAAGATCTACTCCACTATTTAGCATTGCCTTACAGGCTGCTTTAGTATCCATAGATGAATATTGCGATGCTGTTTTGTAAACAGTTTCATACGAAAAAACCTGATTCTCAAGATTATTAACATTATTAAGTTCTTCTTCGCCCATATCACCCCCGGCCACTAAAAAATAATGATAAGATGGTTTTTTAAGTGCTTTTAAGAATTGGAGAGATCTTTCGGGGGACTGAGGGATAGCACCAAGAGCTCTTGCCTCTTCTGCGCATCCATCTGTTCCTTTTAAACCTACAGATCCTCCCATTCCTGCGTAAGGGTTAACTATAAAGCCAATTTTCATGATACTGTTGGTAGTTTTTTGAGTGATTCTTTAATTAATGCATCAGGATACTCATAATCCTGCAGAGTTCCGCCAAGATATGACTCATAACTTGTGAGGTCAAAGTGACCATGTCCAGTATTATTAAATACTATTGTTTTTTCTTCTCCCGTTCTTTTACATTCAAGTGCTTTATCTATTACAACCTTTATGGCATGAGCGGCTTCAGGAGCTGGTATTATTCCTTCAGCTTTTGCAAAGGTGACAGCAGCGTTGAATACAGCATTTTGTGATACTGATACTGCAGTTATCAATTTATCTGCATACAGTCGGGATACTAAAGGTGACATACCATGATATCGAAGACCTCCGGCATGGATTGCAGGTGGAATAAATTGATGTCCAAGTGTGAACATTTTCATTATAGGTGTCATTCCAGCGACATCACCATAATCATAAGCATACAGACCCTTTGTCAGAGAGGGACATGCACTTGGTTCAACTGCAATTATTTCAGGAGTATCTGGCTTTTTATCAAATATATCCTGAACAAATGGAAATGCCATCCCAGCAAAATTTGATCCGCCACCTGCAGAAGCTACAACCATATCAGCTTTTGTATCTGCTATTTCCAATTGTCTTTTCGTTTCCTGGCCGATTATTGTCTGATGCAAACATACATGATTCAACACACTGCCAAGGGCATAGTTAGTATTCTCATGAGTTGCAGCATCTTCTACCGCTTCCGAGATTGCAATTCCAAGACTTCCAGGAGTGTCCGGAGTCTTTTTCAGGATTGCTCTTCCTGTTTCTGTATCCGCAGATGGTGATGAGACACAATCTGCTCCCCAGGTTTTCATCATTATTTTTCTATATGGTTTTTGCAGGTAACTGCCACTAACCATATATACCTTACATTCAATGTCAAAGATTTGAGATGCAAATGCAAGTGACGAACCCCATTGACCAGCGCCCGTTTCAGTAGAAAGTCGTTCAATCCCAGCTTTCATGTTGTAATACGCTTGAGCTACTGCAGTATTTGCTTTATGAGAGCCTTGTGGGCTTATCCCTTCATATTTATAGAAGATCTTTGCCGGTGTTTTCAATGCTTTTTCAAGTCTGTGAGCACGTATTAATGGAGAAGGCCTCCATAGAGTAAGTATATCTCGTACCTCTTCTGGAATAGAGATATATTTTTCAGTACTCAGTTCCTGTCTGATAAGTTCATCGGGAAAGATGGCTGATAAATCTTCAGGTAATACAGGCATTTTTGTCTGCGGATTGTATGATGGCGAAAGAGCCGTTAAATCTGCCTGAATATTATACCATTTCTTTGGAATTTCATTCTCCTCAAGAAGATATCTTGTAGTCATGCACTTAAGTGTGGGCTTAGGTACTATTTAATACATTATGTATGGATATTAGATCTAATGTGCTAATTTTAACTTAAACGCATATATCAATACACCAACATCAATGGCGCGAGGAATATTAATTATTACATAAAATCTGATAAAACGGGATAAGTATTATAATAACGTTAATACCAGAAAATAGACCAAGAATTGGTATAACAAATCACTAATTAATATCTACTATCTTAATGAGAAAGTTATCAACGATAATAATTAAAAAAAGGATAATTCAGTCTGTTCCGATCATTACTTCAGAGGCCTTTATGACTGCATATACAGACATTCCTTCCTTAAGGCCAAGGCTTTCTGCGGATGTTAATGTGATGACAGAGGTGATAACTGCTCCATTACCGATATCTAATACGATCTCTGCGTTTACCATACCCTTCTTGATTGACTTAATTGTTCCCTTAATTGAATTTCTTGCACTTACTTTCATAGTTGTTTCCTCACGCACACTGTGCGTAAATATAGTTAAGCTGTACAAGCTTATCAACTTTACTAAACCATCTGATATATCACGTGTTTGGAGCGGAATGAAAAATATGAGGACAATTTTAGGATTGATGAAGATTTTGCAGTATCTCTTGTTGTAACTCATTATTATCCGTCTTCACAAAAAGATAGATCCTATCGTACTTAAAGAGCACAGTATAGTTTTCTGCGAGATTTATTGCATTTTCTTCAAAATATGCAGCATGTAGACATGAAGTATCAACAAGAGTAACATCTGCTTCATCTTTATAGCCCCACCATAATTTTTCACGATTTGAAAGGGATGGAAGAAGATTAAACTGAGTAGCAACAGATGCTGACTCTGGAATTGCTTTTACAACGTTATTAAGTGCATTGTTATGATCGGCATATTGCCCATGATAATTCTCCAAAATTAAACCAACCGGGGTGATTGCCGGAGATATAACCAATGAACAGATTAGTGTACAAATAAAGACAGAGAACACAAGTGGTTTAAAAAACCGATATAATCGTCCAGTTGCATCCTCTTTTATTCTTTTAAAAGCAACAATAAGAGACATGAAAATGACTGGGATTATCAGGGCAGAATAATGAAGCCCGGTATTGTAAAAATTATCTCCTTGACTAAATAATATCTCCATTAAAGAGGGAACAGAAATTACCAAAACTTCAGGAGCTACAAACGGAATAAACAGGAGCGGAATGAATGTCTTTAAAATAAAAATCAGACGCCCGGATGTATCTTCAGATACATTTTGTATGGGATGTGAATACTGAGCAAGAAATTGTGATCCGGCATCAGGATTTCCATGTGCAAAATAAGGTTTAATTGCAAGATGATAAGACAAAAGCAGGATTACAGGAAGAATCAGCATTGCAAGATACTGCCAATTGTCTCTCCATCCAAGAGATCTATTCTTATAGAGGCCCACAAGTCCTATCATAAAGACAATAAGAGAAACATCCTCTTTTACACACATACATAATAAACAAAAGATCAAACATAAATTTTTACGTCCAGATAAAAGTCCCCACAGCGCCATTCCCAAAAAAAACGGAAGAAATGCAATTTCATGAAATTCAAATAGACTCACTCCATGCAAAGATGGATAGAGTAGATATGTAAGTCCAATTAGACACCCTGCTTTCTCTGACAAAAATTCTTTTGCACAGAGATATATCGGTAAAGCTCCTAAAGCCAGTAAAATATTCTGTGCAATCATCAATGTTTCAGGTCCAGGCATAAAATAATAAAATGGAAGCAATATTAGTAAAATCGGAGAGAAATGAACACCTAAATGTGAACAACCTTCAATTGTATTCAGAAAAAAGCCGCCATTGTTAACTGTAGTCCAGAAAGATTGATTAAATATTGCCAGATCAAAGATATCAATCAGATAAATTGAAAGTTTATAGAGTTCAAGCAGTGAAAAAAAGACAGAATATAATATCATTCCAACTATGAGAATTAGATCCCATCTTGTTAATTTCAGATTAAATTTGTTCTTAATTAAAACCATATAATCACTTCCAAATGATGAAAAAGATAGAGTGTCAAATCATGAGGCAATCTTGACAAATGACAATTGTTTTAGATTTTCACTGATTTCATCAATTAATTCCGGTTTATCGTTCTTAACAAAAAGATAGATTCCATCTCCATCTAATACTGTTTTAAATTGGTCCTTTATACTATCTATATTATCATTAAAATCATTAGACCTTTTAGAATAACTATCAATCAGGATTACATCTGCATTACTTGAATAATCAGAATAAAGGGTTTTTCGTTCAGATACAAACGGAAGCAGGTTTAATTGGGTTGAAACCGAAGCATTTTCGGGTATTACATCTGTAAGTTCTATCACATTTGAATTATGACCAGATATTGTATCCTGATAACCAGCATTAATTAGTTTTAACGGGATTAATGCTGGTGAAAATAGAGAAGTGCAGATAATTGTTGAGATTAGTGTAAGTACAAGTAATGGCATAACTATCTTTTTTCTAATCAGCGTTCCATTCTGTAACTTCTGAAATACCTTAATTACAGCCATAAAGAGAACCGGAATTATCAGTGCAGAATACTGGTAATTAATACTATAATAATATGAGATAGGTGAGAACAATATCTCCATAAAGGAAGGGATTGAGATTGAGAAAATTAATGGCGCTGCAAAAGGAAGACAGAGCAGAGGTGCAAAGATCATAATAAGATAACTCCACCGATAATTATTATTATCTGAAAAATTGGCAGAAAGATCTGAATACTGATCCAGAAACTGTGATCCGGCATTCACATCTCCAAAACAGAATGCAGGTTTAATAACCACAAACCAGAAGAACAGTAGAATAATTGGGAGAATTATAAGTACAATATACTGCCAATTTTTTTTATAATCAATTGTCCGGTTCATTATTAGCCCTATAAGTCCGATCATTATTACTATCAGAGAGACATCCTCTTTTATACACATACAAAGAAGACAAAAAACCAGACAGATATTTCTTTTGCCGGTTAAAAGAAAATACAAGGCAAATCCAAGGAGAACAGGTAGAAATGCAACTTCATGGAAGTCATAAAGGGTTATACCATGAAGAGCAGGATAAAGTAGATATATAAAGGCTATAATACAGCCCACCTTTTCATCAATAAGTTTGCGGGCACAGAGATAAATCGGAACTGCACCTAAAGAGAGAAGAACGCTCTGTGCAACTAAAAGTGTAACTGGCCCTGATACCAGATAATAAAAAGGAAGTAAGATAATGAGAATTGGAGAAAAGTGTGTTCCAAAATGAGATCTTCCTTCAATGCTGTTCTCAAATATCCCGCCGGTATGAGTTGTTGTCCAGAATGCCTGATTAAAAATGGCAAGATCAAATTCAAGTTGGAAGATGGAAAGCCGATAGAGTAAAAGATATGAAAAGATTATTGCATATAGCATAACCCCTATTGCAACCGCAATATCCCATTTAGTGAGTTGATATTTTTCAATGTGTAACATTCTTCACCTAATAAAATAAGGCTGAAAGATCATGAAACAACCTTAACAAAAGATAGCTGTTTTATCTTTTTAGCAATTTCGCATTTTAATTCGAGTTTGTCCTTATTGATGAAGAGACAGATTCCATCCACATCAAGTAGCAATATATAATGAACTTTAATGTCATTAACATTATCATTAAAAGAGACCGCCAAAAAATCAAATTTTAACTTACCAATATTGTGTTTGAAATGATATTTTTTAGTTTTTTAACAGTTACTTGTAATTCAGGTTTTCCACAATCGAAAAAAAGTATACCAATAAATTTTTGAATTGCCTGAAAATGAGACAGACATAAAGAAAATTTGTTAAAATAAAGTTATTGAATTTGACAGTTGCGGTATATTCATTGATGAAAAGAGCAAAAATGTTCATTTATTCGATTTAGGGTATCATCCATACGATATTTTGTAAATAATTGAGCAATATCATGATCTTTTGATGGAAAAAGCTAACTGTCAGATACAGTTATTCGATAAAATTCTGGAAAATCTCTATTGTGATGAACATATCATGTTTCTGGAGTCAAAATGGAAAAGTCAAGTTATAGAACTATCAAGTCCAATAAATAGCCCAATCAGGAAGACAATTAAACCGGGAATAAATTATCAGACTCATTATGTAGACATATCAGCAGTTTAAGAGTTGAGAGGAGACGGATCCCTTACTATTTTCGATAAAGGAGTAAATAGTGATGTTAATAATCAGATGAAATGAACTGATAACCTTTGACACATCATCGGAAAGAAACTCAATAAAAACAAGAATATGCTCTTTTAATTACTATTTTAGAACAATTTTCGTACCAACTCAAAAAAAATAAAAACTTTTAGTGATTTGCCAAAAATTATTCTTTCTGACGAATTGCAGTAAATGGAATTGTAATCTCAAATCTTGCTCCATTACCCTCAACTCCGGTCTCTTCAATCTCCATACCGGTTATCATTAAAATCTCTCTGGTAAGGAATAGACCAAAACCAGTATTCTTACCATAACCATGTCCAAAGATTTTTTTCTTCTCCTTTTCTGGAATACCACAACCATCATCTTCATAAAACAGAGTATAACTTATGCCAGGCTTAGTATACTCAAGTTTAAATGCGATCTTTGAAATATTCTCACCATGCATCTTACTGTTTGAAATAAGATTTGAAAACACCTTAACAAGCAGTGGATCAGCATACACCTCAACCTTATTAAGTTCAATAGGATAAGTGATCAAACCAGACTGTTGCGAACCGCTGACAGAGACTATCATACCACCAAGATTCTGCCACTGTGGTGCTAAAACACCAATATCCTGATATTCTTTTGTAAAAGTAATCTGATTCTGAATTGTCTTTGTAGCTGCTATCTCTTTTTCCAAATATGGGACAAGTTCTTTATCCGAGTTTTTCTTCTCCATCAAATCCAAATAAGCAAGAAGAATTGTAACCTGATTGAGAACATCGTGTCTTGTAATACTTGATAAGAGATTTAATTTTTTATTCGAAGAAACAAGAGCCTCCTGAGCAAGAAGCCTGTCTGTAATATCATTACATAACATGAGGACAGAAGGAACAGCCTGCCAGTCTAAATTAACAAGAGCAACCTCTAACTTTCGAATATCCCCTTCGGCGTTAATCATACGAATAACTGAACCAGCCTGAATACCAGTTCCGGATTTTGCCTGATCAATAAGCCCTGCAATACGTTCACCATCAGCATGATGAATTAATGGAATAATATCAAGTCCCTGACATTTCTCCGCTGGAAGAGAAAGAATATCAGCACCATGTTGATTTGCAAAAGTTATCTTATAATCATGAAGAACGAAAATTCCTTCATTGGCATAATTGACAAGAGTTCTATAACTCTCTTCACGCTTCTTTAAGCTCTCCTCAGATTTTTTACGCTCGGTTATATCTCTTGCAATAGTCATTACAAGACTTTGCTCTCCAATCTTAATGGGATAAGTCATAACCTCTGAAAAAACCTGACTTCCATCCTTACAGGTTATTACAACCTCCTCAGGACCTGTGGGCTTACCAAGGGCATTTTTCGCAAAGAGGACCGCGGTTCTTGTAATATGAGCAGAACCGATCATACCCATTGTAAAAATATTTCTACCCTTCAAATCATCTGGAGTATAACCGGTAAGCCCGGTTGCAGCACGGTTTGATTCAATGAAAGTTCCCTTAATATCAGTAAGAAGATAAGCTTCCGGAGCATACTCAAAAAGAATCTTCAATCTCTCTTCAGAGTTACGTATTTCCTTCTCGATAAGTTTTCTATCTGTAATATCAGTAAGGACAACTGTTATTGCTCTTACCTGGTCAGAGTCACTATCAATTACAGGTGTGAAATGCCGGATATAATCCCGACCAAACCAAGTCGTTTCATCAACTGATGCTTTCTTTGTAAGGAAGATACGCTTAATTATCTCAACAAAGCGTTTATCCTCCGCCGGTGTCAAAAGCACTCTCATACGCTGCTCCTGATATTGTTCGGCGATGTCTCCAACCTTTTTCATATGGAAGGAATTCATATAAAGATAGCAGCAATCCTGATCAACCATGAAGATAGAATCCCCGGTAGATTCAACAATACTATGATAATTGGCCTGAGTGACCTGAAGAACATTTTCTGTGGATTTCTGACTTGTTACATCACGAAAACTCCAGACTCTGCCAATTACTGTCCCTCCAATCCTCTGTGGCTGAGTAAACCTTTCAAATACCCTGCCATCTCTAAATTCAAGCACATCAAATGAGTCTTTGTCAGGATTTGCAAGAATAAGGTTATATTTCTCAATAAAATTCTCACGATCTTCAAGTTGATCTTCTATATATGCAAGAACAACTTCTTCATCCCTTTCTTCAATGATAGTTTCAGGAATAAACCACATCTCAAGGAACTTCTGATTATAGTTTATAATCTTTCCAGACCGGTCTACTACAAACAAACCGTCAGAAGTTGTCTCCATTGTTGCAGAGATAAGTGATGCCCCGCGTTCAACTGCTTCTTCAAGTTTTATACGGTCAGTTACATCAGTTGATACTACAGTTGCTGCAAGGACCTGCGCTGATGACTGATATTTAATTGGAATGAATTTACGGCAGTAATGACGCCCATCTTTCTCATACTCGTCGATATAAAAACTATTGTGAACAAGCACTTCATTCATCGAATTGATAAATTTCTTATTCTCATCATCAGAATGCAGATCACGGTATTGCTTAGACTCATATTCCTCACCGACAATATCAAGCCTGCGTTGGTGGGGTGTGTTGATAAACAGGTATCTAAAGTGCCTGTCGACCATGTAAATTGAGTCTTCTGTTGCTTCTACTATTGTTCTGAAGTTTGTATCCGAATAATTTAAGGCCTCTTCAGTCTGCTTTAGTTTAATTATCTGTTTAATGAAAATACCAAGATATTGTGCTTCTAATTCCTGATCCTCAAGCAGGGAATAGACATAATCAATACCAGCTTTCAATGCTTCTTTTATTACACGCTCATCCTGATCACAATTAAAAATAGTGATTGGATTTTGCAGAATTTCTTTCTTTAAGCGTTTTATATAATCTATTCCATTAAGACTTCCCAGATTGAAAGACGCTAATATTACATCTATGTGATTGTTCTGAATTTTGACAAAACTATCCTTTACGTCAGTACTTCCAATTACATCAGTCTTTGCGCCAAACTGCGAAAATGCTCTAATATGTGCGGAGAACTGGTTTTGATCACCAATAGTTAGTATTGTAATCATAGCCATTCTTTTCACCTTCTATTGACTATAGTCATCAAACGCACTGTATATCATTTAGTATAAAGATAATTGTGCCGGTTTGCCTTTTGTTAACTAAGACAGGATCCGTTATAAATTATTCCATATGATTCAACTATTCCTGATAACATTTCAAGAGTGTTACTCATATTCTCCTTTGCATGGGCAAGCACTGTATCAAAAGAAATTTCATCAGTTGTGATTCCATTTGCATAATTATCTATTGTGCATACTGCCCCAAAGGGGATTTCAAATTCTGCTGCAATTGTAGCTTCTTTTGCAACCGTCATTCCTACAACGTCGGCATAACATGCATACAGTCTTATTTCAGCTGGAGTTTCAAATCTTGGACCCACGGTTTCTATATATACTCCACCATCAATTGCATCAGGTATTACATCTTTTAAAAATTTGTGAATTTTTATGTCCATAGCTGCAGCTGTATGCCTGATCTGATGATCAAATATTGTTGGATTGCCTGCAATTGAGATATAATCATCTGGAATCATTACATTTCCAGGCATTATCGCAGTTTTTAAAGACCCTACTGATCCAATTGAAACTATATCAGTAACTCCTGCGATTATCATGGCTGCAATATTTGCCTGCGTGTTTATTTTATGCGGTGGTGTGTTGTTCTGATGTCTCAACAATAGTATGTGATTTTCGCTAACCTCAAGTTCCACTCTTCCATAAGGAGTATCGATATAAATTGTATCATAATTGGAAGAGGTGCTGTTTAGTAAGGCTGTGCCTCCTATAATTCCAAGCATACAAGTAACTTTTAACCCAATTATATAGAGATTTTTGTATATTATATATCATAGAGAGTTTTAAATATATGGACCTATAAAGATATTAAGGCGGGCCGGTAGATCAGTGGTAGATCGCTACCTTGGCATGGTAGAGGCCGCGGGTTCAATTTCCGCTCGGTCCATTTTTTCTTTTGAATTTTTTTATAATATTGATATTTTTGAAGACTTTTATAGTTTTTTACAAAATTTTGATGAGATTAGGATACTTGTCTATCAGTTTGTTAGGATCTTTCAGTCTTCTTTTACATGTTTAGAAGTTTGTAGTTTATTTTCACTATTTTGTGTATGTTTGTCATCCACTGGTTCTTCTTTTATTTACTAAATGTCAAGATTTTTCCAGATTTCAAAGCCCTATCAAAGGGATGAAGAAATATTGGTTTTTATGACAAATTTTTTGTTGCTTTCATTTAGAGAATATACAATTCCCCTTTGGATATTACTTTATACTCCTAAATCCAGTATATTAACGTTTAATGACTTTTATTTCAAATAAGAATACTTGCAATATCCTCTTGTATTGATCTTCATGAGTAAATCCATAAAATTTTTAATGGTTTTCATTTCGCCCCATTTTTTCGGATATATATGCCAACTTCTCTTAAAAAGGTGACTTTAACAAAAGCAATACCGTTTTAATGATAAAATAATTTGTTCTACATAGATTGTAGGGTTTATTAGACGATAAACTTGAACACTAAACATCAGATTCACAATATTTTTCAAAATTTTTTTTTGAGATATCCTGATAAAATCTCGGATCATAGAACAATTTGGCGATTTCATGATCGTATTGCAAAAAACGCTAAAAATAATAATATTTAGGATGAGTTACAGATTCAACTCAGTTAAAAAGGTCTGACTGTGAATCACGATGTAACACAGGAAAGCACGTTCATTACTTTTTTATCCTGGACATTCAAAAGCAGACAAGTAACATGGAGATGAAGCAAATACAAGCAGAATCTGGATGGCAAGTGGATGAAGAAAGGTAACAGATCATATCTTGTATATAAAGGATATATACTCACTTCTAAAAACTCACTGTAATTCGAAATATTGCCATCACTCCAGCAGATGTTCATGACAATCAAATTGATTTATCAGAAAAGACAGACTGTTTAACGAAATAAGATAAACTTTGGAGTAAATAATATAGAGCAACATACAGTCACCCTCCTTCAATTAAAGAAGGACGAAGAGATGAAGCGATCAGCATAAAAATCAATAAAACGACCGATGAAACAATAAAAACCATATTTCTTTCAGTATATATCAGATCACAACATTTGAAAAAAGTCCGGGCGAATTTCATGTTTAAGTCTTTTTATTTAAGACAATTGTAACACTTGAAAAAAGCGAATATAGTATAAATGCAACTATAATTATCAAATTCTTTGAAATAACCATGAATAAAAGTGAGTCTGCTAATAAAATCTTCTCTATATTTATATTGGTTTTGAGATTTAGTGAACTTTTAAATAAGTAGGGTATCAATTTTGCATCTTCAATAACCTTTTTTTCAGAATATCAACTCTTTTTTCCCGTAATAGCAAACTTCTTGAAAACACACAAAAATCGATATTTTATCCCTTATTCTATCAGATTCAAAAATTTCCTAAATTACTTTCTACTCCACAGACACCACACCTCTTCCGACGGTAAAATGGCAAAATTTCAAATATTCCATTAGCACCATCAAAAATAAAAAGCCTTCCGGTCATAAGTGAACCAGTGCCGGTTAAAAACTTAACAGCCTCCTGTGCCTGCAATGATCCTATGACACCGGCAGTAGCCCCAATAATTGGGGGCTTTCTTACAGGCGGAGCCCTCTCAATAAGACAGGACAGGCAAGGAGTTTCTCCAGGAATAATTGTTGTCATCTGCCCGGACAGCCCTTCTACAGCTCCATGAATCATCGGTTTATTCAATCGAAACACAGCCCGGTTTAAGATAAATCTTGCATCATATGAATCAAGAGCATCAATCACAAGATTAGAACTCCTAATCATCAAATCTACATTATCTTCTGTTATCCAATCAGGAACAGTAATAACATTCACATCAGGGTTTAGAGAAATTATCGTATCTCTTGCAGATTCAGCCTTCAACATGCCAATTGAACTTGTTTTATGAAGAAACTGCCGATTCAGATTTGAAAACTCTACACAATCACCATCTGCAATGATAATAGTACCAACACCGGCAAGGGCAAGATATGTAGCAATAGGAGACCCAAGTCCTCCGGCACCGGCAATAAAAACTGTTGCAGCCTTTAACTTATCCTGTCCCTCCTCACCAATGACCGGGATCTGCCTCATATATCTCTCTGAATTAGTTACCATTTAAGTATTTAACTCCATAATATAGGGCCTCTAAAGCATCAGCCCTCTTCTGATCAACCTTATTTAAAACAAGCCATGTTTTAAAATGAGAAATAATATTATCACGAATTGGAAGATTTTTCAAAATAAATTTCCATGTCCTGTCTGGATAATATGTATCAGTTGCTTTCTTCTCAATAATATCTGCGTAATCCTTTGAAATCTCTCCTGATGCAACAGCATGTTCAAGTGTAATCTTAATATTTATTAGAGCTTCAGACAGAGCAGCACCAGATTCAGGATCACAGATAAGTGCAACATCATCATCAGACTCAATAATACCTTCCTTATAACGCCTGAAAACCTCACCAATACCTACCATTCCGAACGGTTCAAGTTCAAATGCCCTAAGAGCTCCCATACTACCAGCCCCGACAACCTTTATCCCCGCCTTTAGCACCTTTAGAATCTCTTTATGTGCAACAGCTGCATGCTCAAAAAAAAGACCATCAATAATAATTACAAGGTCAGGTCTCTCAACTATAGTATTAAAGAGATCACCTCTCTTAATTGGAGGGAGATACCTCCCTTTAAGGATTAACTCTGCATCAGATTTTGACAGACTTGGCCCCAGGTAAATATCTACGGCTGGCATTCTTACACCTCAAACCTCTTCTCTCTGAATCCATTGCAAAACACTCAAGACCTGGTACAATAACTCTTACAACCGGAATACCAATCTCTTTTAAAGTCACATCTGCAACAATAACTCTGGTAATCCCAATCACCGCAAGTCTCTTTAATATCTCATTAATATCATCAAGAAAATCATCAGTTCTGACTGCTAAAAGTTCAGACTCCTTTATTGTTGATGTTTCTGCGAACCACTTCCTATTAAGTCTCTTCGCCCGGTCATATCCAATCTGGCGTTTAAAATGGCCTTCATTTGTATCTTCACGTGCTCCATGAATCTGAGTTGCCCTACTCTGTGCCACTTCAGTTAGTGCCCTTATAATTGCGATTTCAGGACATGGATGAGTTCCAATACCTATACATAGAAGAGTCGGATCTTTAAGTGTAACATCATCGCCGACAGCGACGATAGTCGGAATTCCTATATCATTAGTAATATCCCGAAGTATTACATCTACACCTTCACGGTGAAAACTCTCAATCAGGGATAATGCCATAGGGTTAGTAATATCGGTGATAATCGGCCCGCCATTTCCTGAAGCTTCAGCAAGTGACCAGGCATCACGCTCAATCACTTCACAAAGTCCATGTAATACTGCTTCTTCAAGAGTATTTCCTGAGGCTATCCCATTAGTATTAGTCCTAAAAAGCCTGCCCATAATTGACGGTACCGGGTGAAAAACAGCATGAATTGGCACAAGAATCTCTTTATTCTTCATAATATCATAGGCCGGGTACCATGGAAGTGGAAACTCAGGCTGTGCATATTCCGGGAGAATTAAAAGATCCGGGAGAAGGGCTTTTTTTCCTTCAAATACAAGTGCTTCATAGGGAGCTGTAATAAATTCACGACCATTAATCTCTGCAGAGAAACGTTCAAGCCCCTCCATAATTGCAGAGACTCTTGCTGCCATCTCAGTTGCTCCTTTGCCATTATAGACCGAGATTGCTCCATCGGCAGCATCAGGTCTGATACAGGAGAAAACCGGAATTTTAAGTCTATCAAGACCGGTGATGTCTGCAACACGTGTAATTCCTGCTTTAGTTGTCAGACCTTTGACAATTTCATATGTTTCTTCAGGAGATTTCGTCCGATGAGTCTCATGTCGATAATTTTTCGGACAGGACGAGAGTTTCATTAATTCTATGTTTGCTTTTAATGTTTATTGGTGTTATGAATTGTAAGTATAAAGCAATAAAAAATAAAGTGATTATAAGGAGAACTAAAGAGAATTATACAAAACATAACCAATATATCCAATTAAATTATACATATGAACTTTACTATATATAGATTCAATAAATATTACGATGTTAAAATAGCAGATGATCCATTATCTGAATTAATAAATATCATTGATTCGGAGAAATATATATCCATTTTTGACGGTCTCTATAAAATGATTCTACCTATGGAGATCGACCCCATACTGACGTTGTCCACTTAATAAAACTCTCCTTTCTTCAACAAGTGTATGGTTTTACAGATAGCCAATTAGAATCACAATCCAATGATCATATATCATTTCAACATTTTGACCAACCCTTAACCAATACCTGATCGCTTAACCATCTGGAGGTTTCGATATAGAATAGAACATTATCATAAAGAGACTGAAATTTGGTATGAAATTCAACGCCAAATAAACCATCATGGATTAGTCATAAATCGTGGTATGACACAAGATACAACAGTTATCCATTCAGATCCTAAGCATGCTCGAGTAGATAAGCCACGAGGGAATGGGGCGAAAACAAGACATTCAAAAGACGGAAAGGCAAAAAGGGATTATTTCACATTTTTGGCTATAAACTCCATACTATTGTAGATTAAGAAACACAAATTATCAGACGTTTTATCAGAGCCCCGGCGAATGTACATGATAGTCAGATAGATCTATCTGAACCAAGTGAAACTGTTTACAGGGACAGGAGGTACTTTGGTACATCAATAAAAGGATCCATGGAAAAATAATGAAAAAAAACTCGAGGCCATTCTATTACTATTAAAGACAAACGAAGAAATAAAGCAATATCAAAAGTCTGTTCTCTTGGAAAAAAACCTATACAGTTATTAAAAGAGTTTTCAAAGCAGGATAGGTAATGTTGGCTACAATTGGAAGAGCAAATGTCAAAAATATGTTTTCATGTTTTGCTTACAATCTGTATAGGATGAAAGGACTTTGCCATAGTTGAAATATGAGCGATATCCTAAAAAATCAAATTTCAAACAATTAAGGAATAAACCCCGAAATTAATCGATTTTAAAACATTTTTGCAAAGTTATAAATTTTCAAAAGATTTATAAGCAGGAATGGTTATGAGTAATCCTCAATTGCCATTTTGTTCAGATTAGGACTGATGTAATAATTTTTTCCCTATTAATTATCGTTGACTCATCCCACAATCAAGCCACCTATTCTCTTTCAAAGGGCTAAATCAAAACAGAATGTAGTCAATTAAACTGTGGATACAGTATATTAATGGATCATTCTGGTCTTCTATACCTTCTCCAATCCCTTCTTCAACTCAGAAATTCTTTCCCTTATCACAATTGCCTCCTCAAAATCAAGCCTGTGTGCAGCTTTCTTCATTTCAGCCTCAAGTTTGATAATATCTCCAAATACTGAACCTTTACCCTTCCCCTTCTTGCTTTTAGTAGAAGCAGCCTCGCTAAGCTCCACATCCTCTTTAACAGGTTTTACAATAGTCTTTGGAACAATTCCATGAGATTTATTATATTCAATCTGAAGTTTCCGACGTCGCTCAGTCTCATCAATTGCTGTCTTCATAGAACCGGTAATATTGTTGGCATACATAACCACATGAGACCTTGAATTCCTTGCGGCCCGACCAATAATCTGAATCAGACTTCTTGCATCCCGGAGAAAACCTTCCTTATCAGCATCAAGTATACCAATAAACCCTACCTCAGGCAGATCAAGCCCTTCACGAAGCAGATTAATACCAACAAGAACATCAAATTTTCCAAGTCTTAAATCACGAATAATTTCAGTCCGCTCAAGAGTGTCAATGTCTGAATGCAAATATTTGGTTTTAATTCCCTGCGCAAGCAGATATTCAGTCAGTTCTTCGGCAAGCTTCTTTGTAAGCGTTGTTAATAGCACTCTGTCTCCAACTGCTATTGTATTGTCAATCTCATGCCTGATATCAGTCATTTGACCTTCGATAGGCCTGACTACCACAGTTGGATCAACAAGGCCTGTAGGTCTTATAATCTGCTCAACAATTCTTTGAGAATGCTCTTTTTCATAATCTGATGGTGTAGCAGATACAAAAATAACCTTGTTCATAAAGGTTTCAAATTCAAAGAACTTAAGTGGCCTGTTATCAAATGCAGAAGGAAGACGAAAACCATACTCGACAAGCGGAGTTTTTCTTGCCCGGTCACCATTATACATTGCCCGAATCTGTGGGATTGTCTGATGACTCTCATCAATAATAATCAGAAAATCTTTTGGGAAGTAATCAAGAAGACAATATGGACGCTGGTTTGGATTTCGAAGATCAAAATGACGTGAATAATTCTCGATACCTTTGCAAGTCCCGGTCTCTTTAATCATCTCAAGATCAAATTTTGTTCTCTGAAGCAGACGATGACTTTCAAGCATTCCAAGACTTGGAAGCCTTGCTTCAAGCTCAGCTTCTATAGATTTAAGTGCGATCTCTTTATCCTCTTCTGCGATAATGTAATGCTTTGCAGGATAAACAAAAATATGCTTAAGTTTGTCTACCCTGTTTCCGGTCATTCTATTAATCTCAAAGATACTGTCAACTTCATCCCCAAAAAGTTCTATTCTTATAATATTATTGTAGTAACTTGGAACAAGATCTATAACATCCCCGCGAAGTCTAAACCGTCCGGGAAGAAGTTCTATATCATTTCTCTGATATAGATTGTCGATAAGATGCTCAAGAATTTTGCGTCTTCCAATTTTTTGACCAACTTCAAGATCAAAACCCATATTTTTGTAAGAATCTGGACGGCCAAGACCATAGATACATGAAACAGAGGCAACCACAATAACATCTTCCCTTGAGAGAAGAGATGCAGTAGCAGACAGCCTCATCATCTCAATTTTTGGGTTAATCTGTGCATCTTTTTCTATATATTGATCTTTTCCAGGAAGATATGATTCTGGCTGATAATAATCATAATATGATACAAAATATTCAACCCGGTTTTTTGGGAAGAATTCCTTAAACTGTCCGGCAAGGGTTTTGTTATGGGCGATTACAAGAGTTGGCACTTTAGCCTGTGCAATGACGTTTGCCATTGTAAAGGTCTTACCTGAACCTGTAACTCCAAGAAGTGTCTGTATCCGGTTACCATTTTTATATCCATCTATTAATTCTGCTATCGCTTCAGGCTGTGAGCCCTTTGGTTTAAAATCAGATACAAGTTCAAATTCAGGCATAATTATCTTCTTATCTGTTTCGTTCTAAGTGTTCGCTGATAAGTAATTGCAAATCTGTGCGTTTCATCTCTTATTTCCTGTATAAGCAGTGATGCAGGATCTTTTTTCTTGATTGGAAGCGGAACATGTCTGTTTGGAATAAAAATTTCCTCTTCGCGTTTTGCAATTGAAATTATAGGGATCTGTAGATCTAATTTTTTCAGTTCTTCACATGCAGATGCAAGTTGTCCCTTACCTCCATCAATAATAATTAAATCCGGCATTGGATGTTCTTCTTTTTTAAGTCGTGAATATCTCCTCCTGACAACTTCTCCAATTGAAGTAAAATCATCATTCCCGGCGGTTTTTATTCTGAAACGTCTATAATTTGACTTATCAGGTCTTCCTTCACGAAAAGAGACCATAGATCCTACAGTACCTGTTCCGCCAAGGTGTGAAATATCAAATGATTCGATCACTATCGGTGGGGATTCAAGAGATAATGCCTCTGCAAGTTCCTGACTTCTTACCTGGCCACGGAAAAATGATGCTTCAATGTTTTTCTCTACAAGTGTCAGGAGATGTTTTCTGTCACCCTGCTTAGGAATGATGATGTGAACGACGGTTCCCTTAATCTTTGAAAGATATTCTTCAATAGATGGATTAATCTCTTCCGGGAGGATTAAAACCTGAGGTGGAAGGTTGTCGCCGGAATAATACTGAATGATGAACTCTTCTATAAACTCCTCATCATATGGAAATACAAATTCTTCCTTGCCTGAAAGGATGCCTTTTTCTATAGAAAACATCATCAGATAAACCTTTCCGGAGGAGACCTGATAGTTTATGATATGTTCATTCTCATTTTTCTGTCTCTGAACATATTGTCTTTCAGACAATTTTTTTAATGCATTAATCTGGTCTCTGATAACAAGAGCACGTTCAAACTCCTCGTTTTCAGAAAAATTTTCCATATCTTTTTTTAAGTCACGGAGAAGTTCTGAATTCTTTCCCTTAAGGACCATATCAGCACTTTTAATCTGATATGAGTATTCAGATTCAGAGACCATATTCTCACATGGGGCAAGACATGTTCCAAGATGATAACGAAGGCATGAACGTTTATGCATCTTTCGACATGTCCGGAGATGAAAAGTCTGCTTCAAAAATGAAAGTACCTGATCACGTTCTGCTGCAGATACAAACGGGCCGTATAGAGTTCCATCCCCGGTTTTTCGTCTTCTTGCTATTCCAATCCGGGGAAATTTATCATTACTTATCTCAATATATGCATAACTCTTAGCATCTTTTAGATCAATATTATATTTTGGCATATGTTTCTTGATGAGATTATTCTCAAGAATAAATGCCTCAACTTCAGTATCAGTTACAAAAAAATCTATTCCGGCGATATCAGCGACAAGAAGAGTTGTTTTGGGATCCTTTTCAGTTTTCTGAAAATATTGTGAGACCCTTTTTTTTAGATTTTTTGCTTTTCCAACGTATATTATCGTTCCATCTTTGTCATAATATCGATAGCATCCAGGAGATTCCGGGATTTCTTTTAATGAAAAAGGAGGTTTAATATCAGGACTTTTGTTTTGCTCTTCCATTCTTCTTTCCTGATTCCTTTTTCGAATCTTTTAACATCTTTTTAAGAAACTGTCCGGTATAACTCTTTTTGCACTTAATAATCTCTTCAGGCGTCCCGGAGCATAAGATCTCTCCACCGGCATAACCACCTTCAGGACCTAAATCTATAATATAATCTGCAGATTTTATGACATCAAGGTTATGCTCAATGACAATTATGGTATTTCCTTTGTCAACAAGGCTTTCAAGAACACCAATTAGTTTTTTGACATCATGGAAATGAAGTCCGGTGGTTGGTTCGTCAAGAAGATAGATAGTGTTTCCTGTAGATCGCTTGGATAATTCTCTTGTCAGTTTTATTCGCTGTGCTTCACCACCAGACAGAGTTGTCGCTGACTGGCCAAGTTTAATGTAATTGAGACCGACATCCATCAGTGTTTGGAGTTTTGCATGAATTTTTGGAATATTCTGGAAGAATTCATATGCCTCTTCGACTGACATTGCAAGGATATCAGCAATTGACTTTCCATTATACTTTACTTCAAGTGTTTCCTGATTATATCTTGTCCCATTGCACTCTTCACATTCTATATATACATCAGGAAGAAAATTCATCTCAATTTTTATAAGGCCATCTCCCTGACAAGCCTCACACCTTCCACCTTTTACATTGAATGAAAACCGTCCCTGTTCGTACCCTCTAATCTTTGCCTCTTTTGTAGTTGCAAAGAGTGCACGGATTTCATCAAACACCTTTGTATATGTTGCAGGATTAGATCTTGGTGTTCGTCCGATTGGAGATTGATCAATTACTATTACCTTATCAATCTTTTCATCGCAGATTAATTTATCAAATTTTCCTGGATCTACATTTGATCCATAAACCTGTTTCTGAAGGGCCGGATATAATGTATCATAAATAAGAGAGGATTTACCGGAACCTGAAACGCCGGTAATGAGCGTTAAACATCCGATTGGAATCTTTGCAGTGATATTTTTAAGATTGTTCTCTTTACATCCGGTAATTGTTACATATGAATCGCTTTTGCGGCGGTTTTCTGGAACATCTATCGTCAGTTTTCCTGACAGGTATGCTCCTGTTACAGATCGCTCTGCTTTAACTAATGCATCAGTTTTACCCTCTGCTACTACTTCGCCGCCATGTAATCCTGCATATGGTCCGATATCTATTATCCAGTCTGCTGCTCTTATTGTATCTTCATCATGTTCTACGACAACTAGAGTATTACCAAGATCACGAAGTTTTCTAAGAGTCTCTATGAGACGTTCATTGTCACGTTGGTGAAGTCCGATAGAAGGTTCATCAAGCACATAAAGCACACCCATGAGATTTGCACCAATCTGCGTTGCAAGTCTGATACGTTGTGCCTCACCGCCGGAAAGGGTGCCGGCATTTCTTGATAGAGTCAGATATTCAAGGCCTACTTCCTGTAAGAAGATCAAACGTGATTTGATCTCTTTAAGAATAAGGGCTGCAATCTCACTCTCTCTTTCACTTAATTCAAGTGTATCCAAAAAATGGATAAACTCTGAAATAGAAAGATCAGAGATGTCGATAATTGATTTTCCATTGATCTTTACTGCAAGTGAGGTGTCTTTCAGCCGTTTTCCGTGACATGTCTGGCATGGAAGGGTCTTCATAAACTTTTCAAGTTCATGTTTTCTATATTCAGAAGTTGTCTGAGAGTAGAGTCTTGCTGCCTGAGGAACAAGTCCTTCCCAGGTTCCTGTATGTTCCCATTTACCCTGTCCTTTTCGATAGTCCATCCTGAACTCGATTGAATCAGTAGATCCAAACATCAGTTTATGATACTGTTCTTCTGACAGATCAGATATTGGAGTGTCAACTGTAAATCCAAAATGCTTTGCAACAGATACAAGCATCTGTGATCTATAACCATCAAGGAAGTTTCGATAAGTAGCAATTGCTCCCCCTGCAATTGTTAATGATTTATCTGGAATTATGAGGTCTTTATCAAACTCCATCTTAAAGCCAAGTCCTTTACATTCAGGACATGCACCAAACGGACTGTTAAATGAAAAAAGACGTGGCTGGAGTTCTTCAAAGGTCAAACCACATTCAGGACATGCAAGTTTTGATGAGTAAAGAATATCTCCCTTCTCTGTGTTTGCTATAATTAATCCATCAGATCTTTCTGCTGCCCGTTCACAGGCCTCAACAAGTCTTGAGTGTTCTGATACATCAAATCTGTCAATGACAAGATCAATGTTATGCATCTTGTATCTTGTCAGGTTTATCTCTTCATCGGTCCGGATAATCTCCCCATTTACCCTGCAACGTGTGTATCCTTCTTTGTTAAAATCTTTTATTAATTGCTGGTAGGTTCCCTTTTTCTTTCTAATGATTGGTGCAAGTATGCTTACTGACCCTGTCGTCGCGTTTTCAATGGTTGCTGCTATTTTTTCAGGTGATTGTGCAGTAATTGGGATATTATGTTCCGGGCAGTAAGGAACACCAATTCTTGCATAAAGTAATCGTAGGTAATCGTAGATTTCTGTAACTGTTCCAACCGTTGATCTTGGATTTTTTGAGGTTGATTTTTGTTCTATAGAGATTGCCGGTGAGAGGCCTTCAATTGCGTCAACATCTGGTTTTTTTAATACTCCAAGGAATTGACGTGCATATGATGAGAGCGATTCTACATATCGTCTCTGTCCTTCTGCATATATTGTATCAAAAGCAAGAGTGGATTTACCTGAACCAGAAAGACCTGTTACAACAACAAGTTTGTCACGCGGGATGGTTACTGTAATATTTTTAAGATTGTGCTCTCGTGCACCTTTAATAAGGATATTTTTCATTTGTCTATATCTATTGGTGACGAAAGGTTATTGAGGTATTGTAGGAGAGAAATTTGATTTTGTTGATGTGTGTGTTCCTGCAATGTATGGGAATGTGAAACTTTTGAGATGATCTATGAAAAAACTAATATCGCAGACTTTTAAGTATGCAGATCGTTACAATGCAGATACCATTAATTAATTATTTTTGATACTTCATCAAATAACTCCTGGAAAGAGATAATTTCGTGGAGAAGCGAGAAAAAGTCAGGATTTGGAAATGTGATTTTTGGTAGTATTAAGTATTCCAGAGTTTATTTACTATTTGGTATAACCCGGTCATAGGTTATCATTTGTTATTAGGTGATAATATACAATATACATTCCGGCACCTCTTAGTATTGCTCTTTAAATCCTGTTGGTTTTAATTATTCCAGTGACAGCTGATCGGTTGCCAAGTCAAGTTCCTGAAAAACAGTTGTTTGATGTTGCTACTATCATTGATGTAATAGGGGCGATTGATGAGACTTCAACACTCCACGGGATTATTGCAGATGGAGGTGAAGGGGATGGAGAATTTCGGGCAGTTTTTAATGAGTCTCATCCAGGTATGCCAAGAGAGTACTATGATAATAATCATGTGAAAAATTATTGGAATAGTATTGGTGTAACAAAAACCCATCTCACAAACGTTTCTCCTGTTTTCTTTGATTCATTTACTCAACCTAAACACTTGATAAAGGATATATCTAAAAATGATGGAACAACATGGCAGGACAAAATTGATATTTGGAGGAGCATGATACATCCCGCAACAATCACAGAACTCTCTGGATCATCATCAATCCCAACCGATAAAATCTCTCCCGGCAATGAATTAGCAGTAGTCAAATACAAAGATCATATCCTGACAAACAGTGGGAAAAACTCAGATAACAGATATCTCACCATTGATACACTAAACAAGACCGCCGGACAGGACAACATCGTAACAGACAAACTAATCACCTACTCTGGAACTGACGGATCTCACCTCATCGAAGAAAACCTATCTCCTTGATGTTGCAGGTGGTTATGAACCAGCAGTAAATAGCCAGATAAGATGCATATTCTCTAAATCAAATAATGATATCCTTCCTACATTCTGTAATGTTATAAAAGCCAAGGCCAACCTTGTAAACTTTAAAACGGGACAGATATCAGAAAGGAAATGACATATTTATTGGAGAATCAACTGATACACCAGCAGTTCTGTCATACACTATTGCAGTAACTCCTGATTCATATTCAGGATCAGGTTTTGATGATGGCAGTGTATCAACTATCCTTACTGGTCATATCATGGAAGCAGGTGATAATAGTTCAAACGTCTCATCTGACTATTCATGGAAAGATGAAACCCCCGCCACTGATGGAATCAAGAACTTCCAAAAGGTATTTGATTATGAGTATTGACTGAAACTATAGACCATATCTAATAACATCCATTTTTCAGATAAGTTATGATTAATTAAAAGATTAAAAAAAGTCTCATACTCAAAATTTTGTTTTTAAGATGTGAAGATCCTTTTTTTATGTTTAAACCTATTCATTTTTTTTTCAAAGATTAGATAACTGGAGTATTCAGATGCCAGTTTCATCTGTTTTTGTAGTGTTAAAAGTTGTCGTAATTTAAAAAATTGCATGAAACATGAAACTCACACGGACTCTTTCCACTTGATGTACATCTGATATGACCTGATTTAAATACTGTTTTTTTTGATACAAATGGTCGTTCAACTAATGAAAATGTTCTTCAGATAACTTTTCTCAGTTTTCTATAATAGTTAAAAAATTTATTGATATTCTATATGATTCAAAGTAAGAGTGACTGAAAAATGGTATTCTGGTTTATTTGAGGTCAGCAGGGGTTAATCCGGTGAGGTCATATATCGTTTTTTCATCTATCCCTCGCTGTAGCATTTCTTTTGCTATAACAAAACGTAAATTTGTTTCCCCTTCTTCAATTCCCTCTATTCTTCCCTTCTCAATTCCCTTCTCAATTCCTTTCTCTATTCCTTTCTCTATTCCTTTCTCTATTCCTATTTCGATTCCCTCAATTCTTCCTTTTTCTATTCCTTTCTTTATTCCTATTTCCATTCCTTCATTATATCGTTCTTCCAATACACCAGGAATCATTTTTTCAACCTCCTTTTCTATACGACATTCTGGCAAATATACTTTCCCGATATCTTCAGAGATATACAGTATTACTCTCTGGAAAGTCTTTTTTAGGTATTCGTCAATGACACCCTGAGCTGTCCAGTCCTCTGTTGTATCCACAAGTTCTCGTGCCTTATTTTTTATGGTTTTCGCTAATTCCTTCTTTTTCTTGTTTGAATAATTCTTTACCTGACGAATCTGATGATGAAACGAATACATCAATAGGGGTAATAAGAAAGTGAATCCCTGTTCTTTTATTGTGACGACTGAAAAGTCCCAGATCTTTACAACCGGGATCATTATTTCTTCAATGTGGCCAGATGGGAATTTAATAATTATTGTGTATTCCTGCGGTATTTGCTCATTTTTTACTAAATAGATGACCGCCTGATTTGGGTAAACAATTGTGATTCTACCAGTTTCATCTGTTTCAAAATTATCAGTAATGATGGCCATTGCATATTCACACATTCGAAGAGTTATTGTCTTTTCATGCAAGTATTGAACTTCGATATGAAACTTCTTTTTATCATCTCCATCTCCTGTTACAAAGACAAGATCTGCTATCTTTTTTGTCAGATTCTTTGTAATATACTCTTCTTTGCAGGGCACAATTTCGGCATCTTCGGGAAGATTCAATTTAAACAATGCGTTGAAAAATGGTATTAGAGCATTCCCTGAATTAGAAAAGAGATACTTTACAATCATATCGGTATGGGTTTTTGGTCTCTTTTCTTTATCTTCAGTCATCGTCAACCAATAGTATTGTGGGCATTCATATTAAAATACCTGAGTTCGTTCTTTTGAATATACAATTTATAACATTATCCAAGGTTTTATTATTCCAATTATCGATGCAATTTACATGTTGTTAAAATGGATAACTATCATACTGATATTTAGAACATATCCGTGATTTTTAGAGTATACAAACCGATGCTTTGATACTAAAAACTTTGTGGAAAGTCAGGATTTGGGTAGTGATTATTCGTTAGTACTAAGTATTCTTGAGTTTATTTACTATTTGGTATAACCCTGACGTAGGTCATCTTTTGATATTAGGTGATTGCTATTGTGTAATTTACATTCCGGCACATTATAGCACCTTTAAGTATAGTACTTTTAGTATTATCGGTTTCGATTATTCCAGTGACAGCTGATCGTTTACCTGCTCAGGTTCCTGAAAATCAGTTATATGATGTTTATACAGTAATAGATGCAACAGGAAAGATTGATGAGTCTTTGTCATTAGACTGGATTATTGCTGATGTGGGTGAAGAGGATGGAGGATTTCAACTTGATTTACGACGAATTATTTCACGTATTCAAAAAATTATTGGAATAGTATTAGTGTCAGAAAAACCCATCTCACAAACATTTCTGTTGTTTTCTTTGATTCAATTACTATTCCAACCTCGGCACTTGATAAAGGAACTTTAATCCATACCATGGTACAAGGGCAGGATGAAACTGATTATTGGAGGGGCAAGGCAAATCCCCCAACGATAACAGAACTTTCTGGTGATTAATCAATCCCAACCGGCAAAATTTCCCCCGTTCATCAAGTAGTAATAGTCAAATACAAGGATCATATCCTGACAAATGGTGGGAAAATCTCAGAGGACAAACATTTCACCCTTGATACAAGAAACAAGACCGCCGGACAGGACAACATCGTAACAGACAAACTAATCACTTACTCTGGAACTGACGGATCTCACCTCATCGGAGAAAACCTAGCTCCTTGATGTTGCAAGTGGTTATAAACCAGCAGCAGATAGCCAGATAAGATGCATATTCTCTAAATCAAATAATGAGATCCTTCCTGCATTCAGTAAAGTTGTAAAAGCCAAGGTTAACCTTGTAAACTTTAAATCGGGACAGATATCAGAAAGGAAATGACATATTTATTGGAGAATCAACTGATAACCGCAGCTCTATAATATACTATTGTAGTAACTCCTGATTCAAATTCAGGATCAGGTTTTGAATATGGCAGTGTATCAACTATCCTTTCAGGTCAAAATGGAAGCACGTGATAATAGTTCAAAAGTCTCATCTGACGTCATGGAAATATGAAACCCCAGCCACCGGCGGAATCAAGAACTTCCAAACGACATTTGATTATGAGTCTTGACTAAAACCTAAATCTTCAGGTTCTATAGGTTACAGAGTTATTACAATTTCCTCCCCACTTG
>CAYSSW010000028.1:0-27969 GCA_964434005.1 uncultured Methanospirillum sp. | reverse complement strand
AGCAATCGCCGGAACCACAGAATATGGAATGGTTGATCCAATCCCGGCACTTGGAAAAATTGCAGAAGAAGCAGAAATTCCATTTCATGTGGATGCGGCCTTTGGTGGATTAGTACTTCCTTTCATAAAGAATAGTCCACCATTTGATTTTTCTGTCCGTGGAGTTTCCTCAATCTCTGTTGATCCACATAAGATGGGGATGAGTACTATTCCATGTGGAGTTCTAATGGTAAGAGAATCAGAGCACTTCAATGACCTGATGATTGACACACCATATCTTACAGTAAAGCAGGCATTTAGTCTTACAGGAACAAGGCCAGGGGCATCAGTAGCTTCTGCGTATGCAGTGCTTGCCTATCATGGTTTTAGTGGAATGGAAGCAGTGGTTACAGGATGTATGGAAAATACTCACCGGCTTATACGCGGCATGGAAACTCTTGGCATAAAGAGAAAAATTACTCCTGATGTAAATGTTGCAACCTTTGAATCATGTCCTGTGCCAGAACCCTGGATTGTGTCACATACAAGAAAAGGAGATTTACGTATTGTCTGTATGCCTCATGTAACAAAAGATACCATTGAAACATTCATTGAAGATGTTGGTAATTATGCTGAATAAATTAATTAAATCCTTAGAAATCTGCCCAATTGTAAAAAAAGGAGAGTATAACTACTTTGTTCATCAGATAACAGATGGAATACCTTTCCTTGACGCTGGCGTTTTAAGAGAAACTGCCTGTGGAATGATAAAAATTCTGGATCTAAAAAATGTCGATTATATAGTAGTTGCTGAAGCCATGGGAATTCCAATTGGAACAGTCCTATCAGTTATGACCGACATTCCATTAAATATCATCAGAAAGCGTGAATATAACTTATCTAATGAATATGAGGTTATTCAGGAAACTGGTTATTCCAAGGGCAAACTTTTTATTAACGGGCTTAAAAAAGGCGATAAAATCGTCATTATCGATGATGTTGTAAGCACTGGCGGAACTACTCGCGGAATATTAAAAACCCTTGATAAAATTGGTGTTGAAGTTGTGGATATCTGTTATGTAATAAAAAAGGGTGAACCAATTCTCCCTGTTCCATACAAATATCTTGTATCAATAGAAGTTACTGATTTGGTGAAGATTATTGACAGTATCTGAACTTATCAGCGACCTTATATGTGATCTTAAACGTGAAAACTTCTTGACTGTTGCACTTCAGGCTCCTGAAGGCCTGAAGAGACAGATTGTAGCAATTGCAGAAGAACTAAAGAATGCCGGCTTTAAGGTCCTAATTAGTGGTGCTCCATGCTATGGTGCCTGTGATCTTGATCTGACTCTTCGTGATGCTGCTGATGTCCTTATTCATTTTGGACATGCACCGGTTGATGATACCAAAGGAGTCATCTATAAGATCTGGCCTGTGGATGCCGATCCAAAAGCCGTTCTAAATGCATTTCAATTTTTATCAAAGGATCAGTCAGTCGGACTTGTTACAACTATTCAACATATTCATCTGCTTGAGAAAGTAAAAACTGAACTTGAGAGTGAAGGTTATAATGTCATTACCGCTGCTGGGAGCTCAAGAACACCATATAATGGCCAGGTACTTGGGTGTTCGTTTGATACGGCGCGTAAAACCCATTCAGATCAAATTCTTTTCTTCGGAACCGGAGTTTTTCACCCGATAGGGATTGCAATCGCTATGAAAAAGAAGGTTATTGCCTGTGATCCAATCACCGGGAAGTGTGAAGAGATTTCGTCGGACAGATTTCTTCGCAGACGGTTTGCATTAATTGAATCTGCACGAGAAGCATCAAAGATTGGAATCATTGTTTCTCCAAAATCAGGCCAGAACAGAACAGTATATGCAGAAAAACTTGTGTCATATCATTCTGGAGCGGTGATAGTTTCTATGACCGAGGTGACGCCTGATCAACTTCTAAATCTTGGATTTGATGCATATGTCAATACTGCGTGCCCACGGCTTGCCTATGATGATCAGATTAGGTTCCATGTACCACTCTTAAGTCCACCTGAGTTTGAAATTTTGTGCGGTGTCCGTTCATGGGATGATTATAAAGTGGATGAGATTCTGTGAAACTTCGTCAATTTGAAATAATGCTTGAAAAGATTCAAGGTTTCAGTAATCCTAATCCGGCAAAAGAACAATACCTGACACCGCCCACCCTTGCGGCTCGCCTCCTTTATTCAGCATTAATCAATGGAGATATTGCAGAAAAAAGTGTGCTTGACTTAGGCTGTGGTACTGGAATGCTCTCTATTGGTGCAGCACTTCTTGGAGGAACAGTTACAGGTGTTGATATTGATGGTGATGCTCTAAATACTGCTAAGGAAAATGCTGCCAGACTGAAAGCTGATGTCTCTTTCATTATGGCAGATGTGAAAGGGAAAAATCTTCCTGATATTCTTCCACATGTTGATACTGTTATTATGAATCCTCCATTCGGTGCTCAAAATGAACATGCCGACAGGCCATTCATCGACTGTGCAATAGAGATGGGTGATCTCATCTATGGAATCTTCAACGCAGGAACTAACGACTTTTTAGAGAGATATATTAATGGACGCGCTGAAATAACCAGAACTATTGCAGCGGATCTAACAATTCCAAGAACTTTCTCATTTCATTCAAAAGATAAGATGGAAATTCCCGTTGAAATTTTCATAATAGAAAAGAAGCAGGTTTAATTTTTTATTAGTAATACACCCATAACTACCGCAAGAAGCCCTGTTAATACGAGAGTTATACCAATACCTCCCATAATAAACGTAATTACTTCAGGCACAAATAGTAAAATAGCAAATGCACCGATAATTATCAGAATTATCCCGATTAGTAGTGTTACAACTCCAACTTTATCCATTACTACTTTATTTCCCTATATTCTATTAATATCTCTGATTATCAAAAATCTGACTCAACAATAAGAGTTATTTCAAGTCTGCCCTCATATTGAAGATACCTGACAAGATCGCGGGGTAGATCCCGCGCGGCATAATCAGAATTTATTCCTATTGTTCGATCACAGATAAAATCTGACTTTCTATAGACAAGATCAGTATCATGTGTGAGCGTAAGATTAGGGGATCCTCTGGATTTTATGGTAACTTCTCCATAATCCCATTTGAGAGTTGTTTTAAGCGTTGCATCCTTTTGCTTCAGAATTTCTACAAAACTTCTTGGGATATCAATTGCTCCTGTATCTGCGCCTACGGCAATGATGCAGTCTCCGGCAGTAGTCAGATGCTTTTCTTTAGTTATTTCAAACGTTGACTTGTGATCTGCAAGCACATTTTTATGTCCATATGCTGTCAGATGCAAAATCTCACTGACCATTTATTACATAATCTCTTCCATTTATATTGAATGGAGCATACTGAAGTTTTCTGTCCTGAGTGTAGTGAAGAAACACTGCACGAGATCCTGTCTAATGGCATCAATATGGTTGTCAAATGCCAGGAATGTGGAAATATCCACCGTCTGCCTCCGGTTCCTGAACCCGTTGTCTTAAACATTAAGGCAATCGTCAGCCGTGAAGATACTTCTTCTGTCTGCCGCTGTGAACTTCTTGAAGATGAAGAGGTGTCAGTTGGTGACTATCTTGTTGCTGAATCAGATGATGGTGAGGGGGCAGGTGTAGAAGTGATGTCAATAGAGACTGGTGATAAGCGCCCTGAAAGAGCAGTTGCATCTAAGATAGATACTCTCTGGACTCGTGTAATTGATGAGGTTGTAGTCCGGGTATCAGTCCACGACGGTAAAAAGACAATTCCTCTTTACCTTAAATGTGAAGGCGATGAAAAGTTCATTGTGAGAGATGTATACAATGTAACAGGGATTAGATTCCGTATTCATCATATCAGGCTACGTAATGGTTTTACCCAGAAAAAGGAAGGCAAATACGAATTTGCAAATAAAATAAAGAGAATTTATGCCTACAAGGCATAATTCATGCATTTAATTGTGTCAATGTGATGGAAACCTTTGGATATCCATAACTGAGGGTCACATTTCCATTATCTCTTGCAATAACAGTTGATGTTCTCAAATATGATGATGGAGTGCTGTTATCGAGATTTATCTGTGGTGAGCCAGTAAACGCAATTGGAACCTGTTCTCCAACTTTTGCATTTTCATATGAAGATCCGGAAATGTTTGCAAACTGTTCTTCTGACATTGTCCTTACCATAGATTCTGCCCATGGGAAATCAATTGTCTTTGTTTCACCAAGTTTCATTCCGGTAATAGCAGTGCTTATCGCATCAAGTTCTGGTCCAAAGACCAAAAAGTCGATAAGGCCATATTGGTTATATGGATTTGAAACCTGAACAGGAACCATATCCTCATTTGTGGTAATATTTACCTTAACAGTCAGTGGGCTTGCAAGAAGAGTTACACCTTCATGTTCATTGGTGAAATATCTCTGATCTGTTGTTACAACAGGCCGCTCCTGATTATCATAAATTGTATAGTCAACAAGTGCGGTATTTCCTGGTTTTGCAAGGCTGAAAATACTAAGCCATGATGTTCCAAACATTGAAACGACCATGAATACAGCCATCACCACACAGAGAATAATCCCTCCAACCTTTAACCAGTTGGTTTTTTCCACTTTTTCTTCAGACTTATGCCTAAATCCCTTCATTCTATAAGTATAATCTCTCTAATAAGATAAAATATCAATATCATATCCGAGGTACATCAATTTTTTTGCCAAAAAAGATCGAATGATTGAACCATGATAAAGTCAGAATAAGAGCAATATGGATAAGAAGAGAGTACGTGACTACATGACAACTGATGTAAATACAGTTACAGTAAATCATACCGCGCGAGATGTTATCAATTATATCAAAGAGACAACACATGATGGTTTTCCTGTAATGGATGATGGAGTTGTTGTTGGTTATATTTCTGCACGTGACCTGTTATTTGTCCATCCGGATACACCTGTCCCGGAAATCATGAGTAATCATTTGATAGTTGCAGAACCTGATATGGATATCAATGATGTAGCACGGGTGATTATTAGATCAGGCCTTCAGAAACTTCCAGTGGTTAATGAAAAGAATGAGTTAATAGGAATTATTTCAAATACCGATGTTGTAAGATCACAGATAGAACATGTTTCTCCTGAAAAAGTCTACAAATTTATATCTACACTTCAGCAACTTCATGATATTAAACCACGTCTGACACGTGGGCAGGTATCAGTCTCCTCTCTTCTTCCAACTCAGTCAAAAATTTATATGGATGAACTTGAAGGCCGGATATATGAAATTCAAAAAGGACTTGCTGAACCTGTAATTGTCATTAGAAAACCGGGACAGATGCTTTTGGTAGATGGACATCACCGGGCAGTAGCTGCTGAAAAACTTGGTATCAATATGCTTGACGCTTATATTATAGAAATCGATGAAGATATTGAACTTGGTCTTGAAAGAACTGCAAAAGCTATGAAACTCACTAAACTATCAGATATTCAAATAATTGATTATGTAAGACATCCTCTTGTTGCCGGCACACATAGATTTGGAGGAAAAACTCTAAAACCATCGGAAAATATCGTTCAGGATAAAGTTCAGGATCAAAAATAGAACTATTATGGACCATATTTGGACATTTTATGATCCATTACATTTTGTACCATATTTGTCATTTAAGACATCTTCTTTAACGACAGTCCCTTCTGGTATGATAACATCCGGCCATACTTTAGTGCCAGAATGAACTGTAACCCGGTTTCTTATAACGCATCTGGGCCCGATAACAGATCCATGTTCAATACTACATGAATCACCAATCATTGACTCATTATCAATGATACAACCAGATATTGAAGAACCCTGTCCAATTACTCCCCGGTTATAAATTGATGAAGAGAGAATTCGGACATTATTTCGAATTACACAATTCCGGCCAATTGATGTGTAAGGACCGATTAGGACATTATCTCCAATTGATGTTCCGCTCCCAATGACCACCGGTCCGATGATTCGACTATTATTTCCAAGATAAACAGTGCTTCCAAAGTTTACAGGGCCCTGAATAACCGCATTTTTGATGTCAAGATCACCTGAAATGTTTGCATACTTCATCTCCTGAAGCAGCCATTTTTCAGCAAGACGAAGTGATGTAGGACTTCCTACATCAGACCAGTTACCACGCGCAAGCCATCCGTTTAATGTCAGATTCTTCTTCATTAAAAGTGGAAAGAGATCTTTTGCAAAATCAAACTTCTGACCGGCAGGGATATAATCAAAAATTTCCGGTGAACAGACATACATACCTGTTGAAGCAAGATTTGAAAAGATTTCTCCAGGGCCCGGCTTTTCACGGAATCGCCGTATCTTATTATCAACATCAATTTCAGCAATTCCATATTCCGAGGGTTCATCAATACTAATTAACCCAATTGTAACTATTGCTCTCCCCGCAAGATGTTCACGATAAAACTCAACTAAATTCAGATCTGTTAGGTGGTCTCCACCGACAACAAGAAATGGTTTGTCTCCAAGATGCTCCTGTGCATTTTTAACACTGCCGGCAGTTCCAAGTTTTTTCTCTTCATATACATAGGAGATACTGGTGCCAAATAACGAACCATTTCCAAGCGTCTGTTCAATAATATCACTTTTATAGCCTACGGTGACAATAATCTCATGAAAACCAAGATTTGATAAATGGGATACAAGATGCTCTATTGATGGTTTATTTACAATGGGAATACAAGGTTTTGGACGATCAAAAGTAAGTGGCCGGAGACGTGTTCCCTCTCCACCACACATTATACAGACTTTCATCATATAGAATTAGCCTTTTTAAAATTTAATTATAAGTGACTATTCAAAAAAATCGTGGAATTGTTCGGAGGTCCACATCTAAAGGCTATCAATACTGATACCATCAAAGTCCTGCATAACTTCGTTGATATCCTGCACTCCAAAGGCAGTTTTCACTGCCGAAATGTGAAGATCAGACGCTGCGGCACACATATAATCGAGAATATCTATTGAAAGTTCTTTTTTTATTTTGCTCTGTTTGAGCTGCTCCACCAGATGGCCAAAAGTATCGGGATCTTCACCTTTCAGTTTGGCAAGGCTTACAACACACATGTAGATTCTCGTAAGATTCCTATCGGTACCTGTTATAGTATCGAAGAAATTCTTCAGCACTTGTGCCTGGTAAACCTCCCCACCCATATACTTTTATTCACTCCATAAGTATAAAAAAGATAATGTTTTGATCTACTTAGCTGTACTCACAATCTTGATAATATCGTTATTTTTTAGAATTGTGCTCTCTTTTATCCTCATTTTTGTCTTTGCATCAACTGCATACAAAAATCCTTTTCCAATGTCGGTATGGACTGCAAAAGCAAGATCTTTAGGTGTCGAACCTTTCTTCATAAGAAAAGCATCAGGGAGGACTCTACCTTTTCCATCCGCAAATTTGGTCTCATCTTCAACAGGATATACCACAATCATATCAAGTAATTCAAAAACTGCCTTGTTTATTGCCTGCTGCACTCCGGTCCCATCAAATTTATTCATAAATTCCTGGAACTTTGCAAGAGCTGATTTTTGTGCATCATTAAGTTGTGAACCCTCTGCGACCTTAAAAGAAGGATCACCTGGATTATAAGAGATAATCTTCTTTTCTGCAATTGTTCTAAGGTTTAATTCAACAGCACCTGAAACTGGAATAATTCCATCAGCTTTTATTGCATTAATCTGTTCATCTGTCGCAAGATCTGCCCGATTACCGATAACTATCATAGGTTTTGAAATTCTTATAAGTTCAAGGGCATAATTCTTTAATTCTTCCTTCAAATTATTAGGATCAACTGTTTTAAGGTTTACTCCGGTGGTACGCTCAGCCTCCTCACTTGATTCTTCAGATATGTTCATACCTGCAAGTATTTCGGCAAGAGCAATATGAATTGAAAATGATTTTGCCTGAGCCTGACGCTGTATGCGTGCCCAGTGCTTCTCAAGGATTCCAATAATCCACATTGCCATCTCTTCTTTGACCATTGGAATTTCATCAAGAGGATTATTAGAACCAGGGTTGTCTGGATTTCCTTCAATATCCGTGCTTCCGCTTGCGTCTATTACCTGAATGACTGCATCTGCATTTCTAAGGTTATCAAGAAACTGATTTCCAAGACCTTTTCCAGTATGCGCCTGTGGCACAAGTCCTGCGACATCAATCATGTGAACAGGAATATAACGAATTCCATCATTACAAAAGCCGCACCTCTTTTCCATCGTAGTGCATGGACAAACCTCCCGGACATATGCAACCCCACGGTTGGCATCAATGGTTGTAAATGGGTAGTTTGCGATTTCAGCCGGGGCTAAAGTTGTTGCCCGGTAAAGAGTAGATTTTCCGCAGTTTGGTTTTCCTGCAAATGCAAGGGTTATCATGATTAATCCAGTATTTTAGTTATTAGAGAGACAAATATAATATATGGGATTCAATTGCAGAAAAACATATTATTTTGATGCACCGGGACCTGAAAATACAAATGATGCCCTGACAATTGCAAAAGAACGATGCCTTGAGTCTGGAATCAAACAGATGGTTGTTGCAAGTACTGGTGGTGCAACTGCAAAAGCTGCTAATTTGCTCCTGAAAGGAACAGGAATTGAACTTATTGTTGTCACACATGTCTATTCCTTTAAGGAACCGGGTGTATGGCAGTTTGATGCTGATCTTGCGGAAGTTTTACGAAAAGACGGGGTAAAAGTAGTCATAGGCACGCATGTTTTATCTGGTGCTGAAAAAGCTTTTTCTGCCAGTGCAAAGATTGGCGGAGGATCAAGGATAGATGCAGTATCAGAAACACTTAGAAAAGTCATAGCCGTTGGATTAAAGGTTGGAATCGAGTGTGTCTTAATCGCTGCAGATCAAGGTTTTGTTCCAGTCACAGGTGCCGAAATTGTAGCTGTTGGTGGAACTGGTTCTGGAGCAGATACAGTATCAGTAATTCGTCCGGCGAATACTGCAAGGTTTCTTGATCTTCAGGTCAGGGAAATTGTTGCGATGCCACGAAACCGGTAAGTTATGGTGATTTATAGTGATTAAAACAATTATTGAATCAATTGGTATGTTAAGGCATCTGGTATTATGGATTCCGGGGATATTTGCAGCAATTATTTTTTCAATTTCAATATACCTTGAATTTACGGAATTTGCCTTTATTGCCGGGAAGATACTACCACTGGGCCTGATTCTTCTACCTTTTTTTGTGGCTGGTGCAATATACTGCTGCCGGGAGGATAACTATTCACCGGCAACATTGTTTACCGGCGGAAAGAAATTCTTCTTCCCAGTTCTTTTTCCAGGAGCAATTCTTATTATAATTATTGCATTTACCCTGATTCTTCTTGCAATTCCATTAAATCTTATGGGGCTTGCTGATATGCAGGGTCTTTCCGGTATGTGTTTAGGCTTAACTCTTGCGATAATGCTCTTTGCACTATACTATGATAACGTAGCAGTATGTGAAGAGACAAAAATCTTCGCCTCACTTAAGAGAAGTATGGATCTCTTCAATGTCCGCCCGTTTTCTGCCTTTGGTTTTATGTTAATTATGATACTTGCCGGATTTATTGTATCAATGTTTTTTGCAATGATATGGGGAATAACTCTTGCAGATAAGTTTACACCATTTATTAACCTGAACATGACCGAGCAGCAGGAGATCTATGCAGGATATACACTTTCAGACTGGCAGAATTTCCTTGGAATGGAAGGAATATTTGTAACTGCTATTCTTTGTGGTGTATATATTCTTTTGATGATGTCATTTTTTATAACCTTCAAATATTCTGTGTACAAAAAAGTCTGTGATTATAAACCAGAACCTATTATGCCTGTCGGAGAATATGACGAAAAAGGACGTTGGTATAAATACTAATACCTTTATTACTTTTTTTTGCTCACTTTTAGGCCATAAGGCCAAAAAGTTCAAACAGCAAAAAGATAAGGGCTGAAACTATGCCGCCTGAAAAAGTTGCAAGCAGATTTGTTCCAGCGTTGCCAATATAATGTTTATTTTCAAAGAGTTCTCCAAAAAGACTGTCAATATTTGCACCGATAAATCCTCCGGCAACCGCAGCTATAAAAATTGAAAGATCAGCAAGGCCAAGAAGAAAAGCAACGATAGAGACAAAAAAAGCTCCCATTAGTCCTGCTAATTCTCCAAGCATAGAAACTCCTCCGTTTGTTCCAGCAGGAACCCTCCGCATTGTTGTAATAAGAAATGGTTTTCCTGACGTTACACCTATTTCACCGGCAACAGTATCAGCAGCTGCCGTTGCTACACTTCCAAGATAGATGACCAAAAAAACCGGTAACTCTGTTGCTCCAAAACAGATTGCAGCAATACATGAGACAAGCCCATTTGCAAAGACATTGACATAACCTCTGACGCCTCCGGATTCCTGCTCAACATGGATGCTTTTTTTATAATCCATCTTATATCGTGTTGCAGCCGCGGCGATTATGAAAAATGAAAGCATTACAAGAAAACCAGAAATTCCGGTAAATACAATCAAAATTATTCCCATTAATGCCGCTGAGAAAAGCCCTGGAAGATCTGCTGTCTTTGCCCGATATGCAATATAACTAAATGAAAATGCAATAATAGCAGCTATTGCAACAAGGCCAAGTGAAGGTGCAAACTGGAGTTTGTCAATTACCAGCATGATGATAGCGACTCCGAAGAGTTCACCGGTAAGCGCTTCACGACTACTTCCCATAATAGAATGAAGCATGACAACAAATGTCGCTCCAACAACAGCTGAAAGCCATGAATATGATTGCAGATACTCCATCACACCAATCATCAGGAGAAAACTGGCGATAAGAATCAGAGGATATTCATAAGGGCTGTCATTAAAGTAGACTGCAATAAGCTCTTTTCCAAATACAATAAGAAGTGAGGCGCATAACACTAACGTTGGAAGAATTCCTGTAATATTCAAAAAACCAAGACAGGCAAGAGCAACAGAAACCGTAATTTCTCTTGACACTGCGTAAAAGAGCATTGCTGCAAGTACTGATAGAAGTCCCGGTGTCCATTCAGGAAGAAAAGGGGCTACTGCTAATAATACAAGTGCAGCAATGAATGGTGTCCATCTTCCTGATATATTCATGAATAATATCTGAA
Organism: uncultured Methanospirillum sp.; assembly: GCA_964434005.1. Taxonomy (GTDB): domain Archaea; phylum Halobacteriota; class Methanomicrobia; order Methanomicrobiales; family Methanospirillaceae; genus Methanospirillum. Next base: position 16,772 of record CAYSSW010000028.1, on the reverse strand, counting down.
TTAAGCTTTGATATGGGTATCTGTTGTATCCAGAAAAAACTTAATTTGGAAATCCTAAGAACTACTGATGGAAAAAAATTTAAATTGCTGTTTTGCTCTTTTATTCCTATTAACCGCGTCAATAATTGCACTGTGTGTAATAAATCCTGTAACTGCCGAACCCTCATATTCTCCAAATGATGGAAAAATGCCTCTTGAGGTAACCTTTTCATTTCCTGGAGGTGAATCCTGCGACAAAGTAATATGGCACTTTGAAGAGGGAGTTGACAAAGTAGCAGTTTCTCCAAAATACACCTATAAGGAGATGGGGATGTATTACCCTGAATGTGTTGCTACACTACCAGGCGCAGAAATTCATTATTATTTTGATAAGATAACAGTTCGAAATGCTGATATGAGTAAATCTTCTTCATATGATGCCCATAAATCCTATAAAACTGATGTTATTGCTTCGGTTGATGGCTTATCCTTTGAAGATTTGATTAAACAGGCAGATGGACTTGCAGCTTTTTCACAACCAGTCTATGCATCAACCGCTTACAAAGCAGCACTTAATTTAAAAGCATCAGATCCTGAATTGCTTGCAAAATATGCCGCGAATTTAATCTCATTAAATCAATTATCAGAGGCTGAGGATATATACATAAAATCTATTAATCTCAATAAAGATCCAATTGTTATAACCGCCTATGGATATCTACTGCTTTCAATGAATAAACCTGAAGAGGCAGTTGAAATCTTTAATCAGGCTCTTGAAATAGATAGCGCAAACACTGATGCGCTGACAGGACTTGGTGATGCAAAAGCAGCACTTGGCGAACATGATGAAGCGGTTGATAAATATAAAACAGCCCTTGCAATTAATGGAAATCTACCTGTAACCTTGAAAGATTTTGGAGACACCCTCATGGAACTTGACAGATTTGATGAGGCCGCAACTACCTATAAAAGTGCAATTGATAACGGTGTAAGTGGATCTGAAATCTGGTATTCATATGGAAATGCTCTTATACAGTCCGGCGAAGAGTCTGAAGGTTTAAAAGCAAAAGAGATTGCCAGGAGTTATGCACCGGCAATTAATATCTTCAGAGGCCATGATGGAATTCCTGTCTGTATGGCAGGGGCTTTGTGAATTTTTTTTTGCTTTTTTTATGACTCATCCTTAATTAGATGAAATTACAAACGTATACGAAATGTCGCCGGCAGAGACGGAACTTCCAAAGAATTATGATTACCGTGAGGTTGAAACACGGTGGCAGCATACCTGGAAGGACGAAGATAATTATTTTGTACAAAATTCAGAGCGTCCCCAATTTGTAATAGATACCCCTCCTCCATACCCGACAGGAGAATTTCATATCGGAAACGCATTTAACTGGTGTTACATCGATTTTATTGCAAGATATAAGCGGATGTGCGGATTTAATGTCATGTTCCCACAGGGCTGGGATTGTCATGGCCTTCCAACTGAGGTAAAAGTTGAGGAACTCAACCATATTACAAAAAATGATGTTCCAAGGCAACAATTCCGTGAGATGTGTCATGATTTGACAATTAAAAATATCGAAAAGATGCGCCTCTCAATGAGACGTATGGCCTTCTCTATTGACTGGAGTCATGAATACATCACAATGAAGCCATACTACTATGGCAAGACTCAAAAATCATTTTTAAAGATGTATAATGCCGGTCAGATCTATCAATCAGACCACCCTGTTAACTTCTGTCCGCGCTGTGAGACTGCAATTGCATTTGCAGAAGTCAATTATACTGACAGACAGACTACATTGAACTTTTTTAATTTTGATGGCATTGAAATCGCAACAACAAGGCCTGAACTGCTTGCGGCTTGTGTCGCTGTTGCTGTGCATCCAAATGATGAAAGATATAAAGGACGCGCAGGTCAAGAACTCACTGTTCCAATCTTCGGTCACAAAGTGAAGATTATATCTGATGAAGCTGTTGACCCATCATTTGGTTCAGGCGCTGTCATGATCTGTACCTTTGGTGACAAGCAGGATGTTATCTGGTGGAAGACCCATAACCTGCCACTTAGAAAGGCAATCGACAAGACCGGGAAGATGACCGCAATAGCAGGTCCATATACCGGAATGGGAACCAATGAATGCAGAACTGCAATTCTTGACGAGATGAAAAAACTTGATATTCTGATCAAACAGGAACCACTTGACCAGAGAGTCGGTACCTGCTGGAGATGTAAAACTCCGATAGAAATATTATCAGAACGTCAGTGGTTCGTCAAAATCCCACGTGAAGCTGCATTAAAAGCAGCAAAGGAAGTCAACTGGTATCCTGAGCACATGTATCTTCGTATGGAGAACTGGATAGAACAGATGGAATGGGACTGGTGTATCTCACGCCAGAGAATTTTTGCAACCCCTATTCCAATCTGGTTCTGTAAAGACTGTGGTGAAGTTATTCTCCCAGACCCTGAAGATCTACCTGTTGATCCAACCGTCACTTTTCCGAAGAAGCCATGTCCAAAATGTGGAAGCACAGAATTTGTTCCTGAAACTGATGTGCTTGATACCTGGATGGATTCGTCAATTTCTGTAATGCATGTTACCGGATGGGATGGAAAGGGAAAGGTGCCTCCTCTCTTCCCTGCACAGATAAGACCACAGGGACATGATATCATCAGAACCTGGGCATTTTACTCAATTCTCAGGGCAGTTTCACTGACAGGACAGAAACCATGGGAACAGATCCTTGTAAATGGAATGGTTCTTGGTGAAGATGGTTTTAAGATGAGTAAGAGCCGTGGCAATGTCACAGTGCCTGAAGAGATCTTAAGTCAGTATGGTGCAGATTCACTTCGTCAGTGGGCAGCAGCAGGAGCAGCAACCGGTTCAGATATTCAGTTTAACTGGAATGATGTAATTGCTGCAAACCGGTTCCTCACAAAGATGTGGAATATTGCACGGTTCTCTCTGATGCAGATTAAAAAACCGTATAATACGAAAGCACCGGTAACGGCACTTGCAGACCGCTGGCTCCTCACAAGACTTGATGCCACTGTAAAAGAAGTGACTGAGGCTTTTGACACCTATCAGTTTGATAAGGGCCTTAAATCAATTCGTGATTTTGCCTGGAATGATCTCGCCGGGAATTACATTGAAATCGCAAAAGGACGTTTATACAGCACTGAAGAAAGGGATGGAGCATGTGTAACCCTGCACACAGTGCTTGATGCACTTTGCAGAATGCTTGCTCCTTACACTCCATACTTTGCAGAAGAAGTCTGGTCTTACTTTAATGAGAACTCTGTGCATAAACAAACGTTTGTTACAAGTAACTTTATCAATGAGGATGCTGTAAAACAGGGAGAAATACTTAAAACAGTTATTGAAGAACTACGGCGGTATAAACATGATAAGGGCCTTGCTCTTAATGCGCCACTTGGAAATGTATCAATATATATAAACACTGTAATCGATGATAGTGGTGATTGTGGCCGCGCTCTTAATGCAACGGTGAACTTTGTAAAGGGTAAACCTGAACTTTCCGAGACAATCAGTGGTGTTTCGTTTGATTTAGGTATAATTGGCCCAAAACTTCGTGGAAAAGCTAAAGGATTCATGAAAGCCATTGAAGAGATGCCTACAAATGAACTTGAAGGATTAAAGAAAGTAAATGTAAACGGAGAAGAAATTGAAGTGCCTGAAGGCTCTTTTGCACCAAAGACTACTCTTTCTGTTGCAGGTGCTGCCGTCGACCTCATAAAAATCAATGATGAGATTATTATAACAATTAGTAAGGCCTGAAAGCCACTAATCTATACTTTGTCGTTATATTCCCTCTATTTTTTAAATTCTGTCCGGATTATTCGGGATACGCATTTAATAATGTCATCTTGAGGTCTTGTTGCATCAATTATTACAAAATGTAGTGGATCTTCTTTTGCAAATTGAAGGTAATAATCCTGAACTTTTGTCAGAACCTCAATCTTTTCAAAATGCTCTGCATCTTCCTGCCGCTGTTTTGTCCGTTCAAGGGCAGACTCAACCGGCATTGTAAGAAGAAAGGTCAGGTCAGGCATTATTGTCCAGCCATTATGAACTGCTTTTAACCATGTTAGCGGATTATCAAGCACTTTGGCAAGTGTTACCTGTTGATAGGCATAGCGACTGTGAATATACCGATCAGAAATTATTAATTTTCTTTTCTTTAATTCAGGAATTATCAAATTCTTTAGATGCGCTGCATGATCAGCTGCAAATAGCAAAGCCTCTGCAATGGGATCTACATTTTCTGTAATTGCACGCCTGACAGAATCACCAATCCAGGTAAATCCTGGTTCTCTTGTAATGACCGGGTTAAGATCTGCAAGAGTGTCTTTTAGCGTTGCAACAAGTGTGCTCTTGCCGGCTCCATCAATTCCTTCAATTGTTACGAGCATTTTATCTCCAGATTCCATCTTTAATCGCCTGAAGAGGGATTGTTCCATTATGAACTGCTGTTGCAACGATTGCACCGTCAAAACCAGCATCTCTTAAAAGATCAAGATCTTCTGTAGACGAGACGCCACCTCCATAGATTAGTTTTTTTGAATATGCATCCCGGCACATCTGTAAATAATCTGGATTAAGTCCACAACATGTGCCAACTCCAGTAATATTCAAAAGTATACATCCTGAAAATGAGAATTCGGATACCATCTTCAAAAAATCTACAGGATCTTTTTGTGAAGGAATTACATGGTTATCTTTTATATCAATACTTAAATATCCACCATTATATGAAGCATAATTTTCATTTGCGGTCTCAGTTCCATATATTGGAAAAACCTTTGGAATCGAGAGAATATCTGTGTAATCTTTTGATCCTCTGTCAAGCCATATTTCATGTGTATATCGGGTAAGGTCCTTAATTATTGAATCATGAGAACCATCCCCAGTTATTCTGTTAAGATCTGCTATATACAAAAATTTCGGAGAGATATTCCGGACAAAATCAGAAGGATTTGGCGAATCAGATAGAGGGGTCTTAATCGGATAGTAAGATTCTCTATTCCCTGATTTACCATGGACGATTAAGCCTCCTTTTAGGTCTGTTGCAAGAATTAAATCCATTTTATATAACGTATTACCCAGCAAAAGTTAATTACATTTCTAATAGTAATTTTTCATAGATTCGTAACCGCTTTTTATCTTGTAATCCAATAAAGAATATGCAGCTCCTTGTCAGTCCAGCCAGTCTGGATGAAGCTAAATATGCTCTTGGTGCCGATATCATTGATGTTAAGAGACCCAGCGAGGGATCACTTGGGGCACCTTTTCCTTGGATTATTCGTTCAATTAAAGAATTAACCGACAAACCTGTAAGTTCAGCTATAGGTGATTTTGAAAACAAACCAGGTGGAGCTGCCCTTACAGCTCTTGGAGCCGCAGCCGCTGGAGCCGATTATGTAAAGATTGGACTCATGTTTGACGGAGTTGAAGATGCAAAACTTCTCATAAATTCAGTAGTTCATGCAGTTAAAGATACCTATCCTGAAAAACTGGTAGTAATAGCTGCATATTCTGATCATGAAAGATTAGGTACAATTTCTCCTGAAAAGTTAACTCCAATTGCAGCAGAAGCCGGTGCTGATGTCTGTATGGTTGACACAGGTATAAAGGATGGTAAATCTACCTTTGAATTTATGAATAAAGAAAGACTTGCAGCATTTACAAACATGAACCGTAGTTTTGGCCTTAAAACTGCTCTTGCAGGTTCGCTTCATTTTGAAGACATTCCAATCCTAAAGGAGATTGATCCTGAAATTATTGGTGTCCGGGGAATGGTCTGTGGTGGAGATCGTCGTGCTGTTATTAAGGAAGAACTTGTCCAGAAAGCTATAAAAATGGTACACTGTTGAAAATATAGGTAATATCATGTTTCTTGAAAAATTGAATACTCCAATTTCATTAACTTTTGATGATGTGCTACTTTGCCCCGCCGCATCACTTGTTGAACCGGATCAGGCTGAAGTATCATCACGCTTTTCCAAGAATATTCCATTAAATATTCCTTTAGTAAGCGCTGCAATGGACACAGTTTCAACATCAAAGATGGCAATTGCTATTGCGCGTGCAGGAGGGATTGCAGTTATTCACAGGAATATGTCAGCAGAAGCTGAAGCTGATGAAGTTAGAGCTGTAAAACGTGAGGCTGAAATCATTCAGCGTGAGGTACTTACTGTTGGACCTGACACTAGTGTCGAGCAGGTTGACAGAATCATGTCATGGAATGGGATTGGTGGCGTTCCGGTCGTAAAAGACAAAAAAGTTATAGGAATTGTCAGTAAACGTGATGTCCGTGCAATTGCCGGAACAAGAGGTACTGATCCGGTAACAAGTATAATGACTCACGAACCAATTGTTGTTTCCGAAGATATTACACTTGATGATGCATTTAACCTGATGTATTCAAAGAAGGTCGAGCGTCTTCCTGTAGTTGATGGTGACAAAAAACTTATTGGTATCATCTCAATGCAGGATATTCTTGAGATGCGGCAGTTCCCAGGAGCTGTCCGTGATAAATCTGGTAACCTTCGGGTAGCAGCTGCAGTTGGGCCATTTGATCATGCACGTGCAGATCTTTTGGAGGAAGCTGGTGTTGATGCGATTATTGTTGACTGTGCACATGGACATAATCTCAACGTGGTAAAATCAGCAAAAGAGATTGCCACAAGTAGTAATTGTGATGTAATAGCAGGAAATATTGCAACCGCAGAGGCAGCAGAAGCTCTCATCGATGCAGTGGACGGATTAAAGGTTGGAATCGGACCAGGTTCTATCTGCACTACAAGAGTTGTAGCCGGTGTTGGTGTGCCACAGATTACCGCAATTGCATCTGTTGCAGAAGTTGCTCATGGAGCAGGTGTCCCGGTAATTGCCGATGGTGGTATCAGATATAGTGGAGATATTGCAAAAGCAATAGCAGCTGGTGCTGATTCTGTTATGATGGGTCATCTTTTTGCCGGAACTGATGAAGCTCCTGGGCAGGTTGTGACGATTAAAGGCAGAAAATATAAACAGTATCGTGGCATGGGTTCACTTGGAGTTATGAGCACCGGTGTTTCCTCTGACAGATATTTCCAGAAAAAAGAGATTGGAAGGACAAAATTTGTCCCTGAAGGTGTTGAAGGTGTTACACCATATGTCGGGCCGGTTGCTGATGTTATCTACCAGATGATTGGCGGGCTTAAATCGTCAATGGGCTATACAGGATCTGCAACAATCAGGGATATGCAAATGAATACCAAGTTTATCAGAATTACAGCCGCGGGTCATTCTGAGAGCCATCCACATGATATTACAATCACAGATGAGGCTCCAAATTATCATATTTAGAGGACTCATCTAAAACTTTTTATCTTTTTTACACTAACATTAAGTTAGTTATGGAAGGACAAGCAGATTTGTATCGGCTGCTTGATATTCTTGGGAACAGGAACAGACGCAGAATCATCGATTTACTAAGGAATAAACCCTGTTTTGTGACCGAGATATCTGAACGGCTTATGATCTCTCCAAAAGCTGTTATTGATCATCTACAAATGCTTGAGCAGGCTCAAATTCTTGCCTTTCAACGTGATGATCACAGGAGAAAGTACTATTATCTTGAGCAGGATGTTAGTGTTCAAGTTCAACTGTTAAAGCAGAAGCAAAGTCTTATACCACTTGTTTTAAGTGATGAGCAACAAATGAGAATCTCTCTACAGAAGTTAAATACACTTATTGCAAGGCGTGATGAGATTGTAACTGGCCTTGATGAGACCGAAAGAGAGATAGACAGGCAGATTGAAGATGTTCTCGTTCATGGTCGAAGGAGTGGCAGTAGTGAGGCAGAGGTTATGGTCTCTGTCGCCCTTGCTCATGGTGCACAGGACCTTGATCAGATAAAGACAATGACTGAACTCCAGGAAAATGAAATTGCAAGTGCGGTTTCAAATCTTACAGAACAGGGAATTGTGTCTAATACCGGATCCAAATATGCTCTTCGGGGAATGTATACACAGAAGTGAAGGATATAGGAAAATATGATTATTGTTGTTGGCAGTGGACCTGCAGGACGGTTTGCTTCAATGAAACTTGCAGCAGCTCACAAAGAAGTTATTCTTGTTGATAAACGAGAAGAGGGTCCTGGTGGGCAATGTCTGCATCAGGGTTGTATGGTCGTCTGCGCACTAAATGAAGTTGCAAGGACGCTTGACTCAACAAGACTTTTTTCAAGACGTGGATTTGTTTCTGGAAAACTTGATATCTCATGGCCTGCTCTTATCTCTGATTTGCGAGAGGTCCAAAGAATAATCACACCAATTCTTGAAGAAGAAACAAAATCCGCTGGTGTTACTCTTATTAAAGGGGCTGCAAAAGTAAGTGGAAAAAAGGTTTTCATTGATGATAAAGAGTTTGAACCTGATGCGATAATTCTCGCAACCGGGACTCGTCCTTTTATCCCTGATATTTCTGGCAACGATTTGAACGGGATTTATACTGCTCACAATATTTTATCTATGCCTGATTTACCAAAAGAGATGGTTATCGTTGGCGGAGGAGTTATCGCTGCTGAATTTGCATATATTTTCTCTGTATTTGGTGTTAAGGTAACAATAGTTATTCGAAGTGAACTACTTGGAGATATACCAGATATTCTTCAAAAGCAGGCTCGAAAAGATCTCTCAAATGTAGAAATTCTTGAAGATACTGATCTTATTGAAATTAACGGAGAAAATGGAACAGTTACAAGTGTTACAGTAAAAACCAATGGAAACAAGAGGATAATTCCGACAACTGTATGCTTTTTTGCAACTGGTTCTGTTCCTGTGACTGATTATATTTCAGGAATTACACTTAATAAAAACAAGATTATAAAAGTTTCTGATCTGCTTGAGACATCTGTTCCAGGCGTTTATGCTGCCGGAGATATCACAGGACAGACTTATCTGACACCAATGGCCAGAAGACAGGGACGGCTTGTAGCAGATATTATTCTTGGCCGGATAAAAGATAAGGCAGATATAGAATCTAACAAACTTTCTGCTATTCCACAATCTGTTAAACTTAAATATGATCTTGCATGGTGTGAAGATTCCGGACATTTAGGAAAGGGGATAACTACACCAGGAGCTGCAGGTTCTGGAACTTTCTGGGCCGTTCCGGAGAGGAATACTGGAATTTGTAAGGTCGAATGTGATAAATCCGGCAAAATTACCGGAGTTGTTGAGGCATCTCCTGTTGCAGGATGCGCTACAACTTATTTGGGATGGTTAATTAATACCGGAGTTAAAGTTCAGGATTTGGAAAAACTTATTGAGGTTCATCCATCGGCGGATATTTTGTATATGTTGATTAGATTTTTGGATGAAGAGAGATTTAGGGATTAACTGCTTGTACTACATAATTAAGTTCATATTTACCCTTTTAACCAGTTGGTTCATTAGAATCAAGAATAATTCATTTATCCAAATAGTTCACTTTAAACTAAAGCGGAAACATAATACTACCACTGTTTGTTACTACCGATGAGATACCTTTTTTTTGATAAGATGATATCATAGCGAATGTCAATTAATGGAAAATTATTAAAAATTGGTTATTCTCTCAATTCAAGCAAAAACCAGTTACCATCATCCATTGGAAAGGATAGATCTCGATGGTAGACAAATCCATAATTGATCAGATGTAATTTTGGATATTTATCCATTATTTCGCCACAAAAGTCCCTTTTAAAAAGTAAATCTGAATGACCCCGGTAATTTATTGATACCGGAGTTGGATTATAGTATTCAGAAATCAGAAGGTACTTTCCGGTTGAATTATATAATGATTCATAAACTTTTGATAGATATTCAGGGTTAATATGAATCAACACCCCTTTAATCAAGACAAGATCAAACTTTTGTTTAGGCAAAAAATCAAGTATTGAGATAGGATAGATATTATCTTCTTCTAACTCTTTTTTTAACTCAGAAACAGCATTAGTATTAATTTCTATAGCATATCGATTCAGATCAGGAAATAACAACTTCAATGCTTTCAAATTAATACCAATATTTGCCCCAAATTCTATACAACTGTTAGGTTTACTGATATTTTTTAATGCCTGACTAAAAAAAGAGAGATTAGATGCTAAATTTTTCTCAACCGAATTTCTCTTTATATATTCATTACCAAATTCGCCGGCCCATATTGATTCTTGCTCAGTTATGAACTCTCTCTCATGTGTTTATCATATATATTTATTTTCATATAAATATTCATCTTTGTAATATCTTCTAACTATAGTCATATTAAAATTTAATCCAAAAATGACGTTTTATAAAAAGGGGATTATCTCTTCAACACACTTATCTATGCGCAAAATACGCAATAATCTCATCACCTACAGAGTCAACTTTAACAAACCCAACTCTCTCGAATTGTATAGTTTTACCTAACCAGGTCTTGACTTCAGGTTCAACGACTCCAACAAGATCTCCATCAGCCTTCCGAATAGTACATTTAACACCAAACCCATCCGGAAGCCACTGAATAATTGGGGCCTTTGCATCCCTTGCCTGTTGGAGATCATATCCGGCAAAAGAAGCATTCATACCTGAAAGATTGATATTAAACAGATCTTTCAGTCGAATCATATCATGTCCTGAAAGTTCGTTTGAAGGAACAACAACTGATCCCTTAAACGGAATCTCACGATACCCTCTTGACTCATCGCCGGGATAACGCATAGCTTTAGCAAGATGATCTTCTGCACCCTCAATATTCAATTTAACTGGATCTGCAACAAAGAAGAACCTATCAGCCTTATGATCAATCAGCTCCTTATTCTTTGCATAGAGATTTTCCCAGGAAAATGAAATATCAGTCTCACCAATACCAATATCAGTTATTGTGTTTCGAACAGCTTCAGGTTCAATTCCACGCCTTGCCATTGCACGAAGCGTTCCAAGATGCACATCATCCCAGCCAGTATACTCACCGGAATTAATACCTGCTCTCATAGCAGAAGTTGAGAGAACAACACCATCAATACCCATCCGGCCGTAATGTCGATAAACAGGAGTTTCCCAACCCATATATTTAAATATAAACTCCTGACGCCGTGTATTTGCAATATGATCTTTCCCTCGAATAACATGAGTCATACCAAGAAGATGATCATCAACAGTAACCGAGAGATTCATCAGAGGATATACAATAGTATCAGGTTTTCTAAGGTGCTTTGTTGAAGTTAAGACACGGAAAAGTGGAAAATCACGCATCGCCGGATCAGGATGATTAAGATCAGTCTTTAAACGGACACTAATAGTTCCTTCCTCAAACTCACCGGCAAGCATCCTCTCAAAAAGATCCATTGCCTCTTCAGGAGTCTGAGATCTGCAAGGACATGCCATCTTATGATCTTTAAGCACCTTAAACTCATCATTATTACAGCGACAGACATATGCTGCACCTTTCTCAATAAGCTGACAGCCAACATCATAATAAAGCGGAAAACGATCAGACTGATATACAGTATCAGTAATCTTAAGTCCCATCCATTCAATATCTTCAGGGACCATTCTATAAGCTTCAGGATCAACCCGCTTTGGATCAGTATCTTCTATCCGAAGAATATACTTACCGCCATATCTCCTGATATATTCATCATTCAAAAATGCAGCTCTTGCATGACCAAGATGGAGAGGACCGGATGGATTTGGCGCAAACCTCATCACAACACCCTTTTCTGCATTAGGAAGATCAGGGAGCACATGGACTTTCTTTTCTTTCTTCTCAAAAAGACTATTATAAACATCAGGAGCTATAGCCTCAAGCTTTATTTCACGCTCTTCATGAGACATTGCCTCAACTTCAGCCATAACTTCTGGAAGAATTCCCTTAATGACCCCGGCCTGAGGGCGAAGTTCTGGGCTGTGCCCAAGCACAAACCCCATAACTGCTCCAGCGGATGGAACACTCTTATGCTTAATCGCATTTTGAAGTGCTGCAATTAGAAGACTATTCCGTATCTCATCACTCATTATATCACTTAAAAAGATCTCTCAATAAAGAACTTTGCAAGATCTCCAAGCAGTTTCTTCTCTTTTGACTCAGCAAGCATCGAAAGACCAGAAACTGCCTGCTCAATCATTCCAGCAGCAATACTACGAACATCGGATAAAACATTCTTCTCTTCAAGAAGTTTAATCAAAGCATCAATCTCATCAGGAGAAAGAGCCCTTCGATATGGCTTTAAATCAATTCCATGTTCACGTGCCTTGATAGCGATAAGAGTCTGTTTTCCTTCACGAATATCTGAAGCCTGATCTTTACCTGATTTATCTGATGTAACTGTTAAATCAATCAAATCATCCTGAATCTGAAAAGCTGCTCCAATTTTGCATCCATAATCATAAAAGGCAGAAGCAACTTTATCATCAGCACCGGCAAGAAGAGCACCAATACTTGCCGCTGCTCCATAAAGTACTCCGGTCTTTCCATTAATCATCCGCATAAACTCTTCAGTAGTTACATCCTCGCGTTTTTCAAAGGACATATCAAGATTCTGACCTTCGCAGATATCCTCACAGGTAACTGCAAGCATATTTGTAGCCTTTGCCCTCTTGTCAGCCGGAGCATCAACAGTGCTGATTAATGCAAAAGCCCTTGCATATAAAACATCACCAGCAAGAATTGCAGTAGGTTCTCCCCAGACAGCATGAACTGTAGGCTTTCCACGCCTAAACTCATCCCTATCCATAATATCATCATGAATTAAAGTAAAGTTGTGAGTAACCTCAAGTGCAAGCCCTGCTGCCATCAGTTTTTTTGAACTGTTTGGATTTACTGCATCAACAGCAAGTTTAAAAAGTGCAGGTCTTAATCTTTTCCCGCCAGAAAAAAGAAGATGATTTGCAGCTTTTGAAAGTTCTGTTTTTGGATTCCCATACAGACTGTTAAGAAGAGTATTAGCCTCCTCTTCAGTAGTTTTCAGATAAGTTTCAAGTTCATCCATAATTAAGCCTCAATTTGTAAGGAGATGGCGTTGTCCATTAGCCATAAGGAAGAAATCTTTGTTCAGAGTATATCCGCATTCTCTTGCAAGATCAAGATATGCTGATGTAATATCAATACCACCGTGAGCAGCAATAATATACTGTGGAGTTAACAGGTGAAGCAGTTCATAATGATCCTCACAGTAAGCATGACCACTCACATGAAGATCATCAAAAATTCTGGCACCCTGTGCTTTTAACTGGGTAAACATTTTGTAACGCTGTGCCCTGTTCATATCGTTTGGAATAAGATTAGCGCTTATCATAATCTTGTCACCACGCTCAATCTTATATGGAGTATCATTTTGTGCAATCCGTGTAAGAATTGAACCAGGCTCTCCCTGATGACCAGTAACTATTGGAACATACTGCTCTTTACCACTCTTCATAATTCTACGAAGAGTTCTTTCAACAACCCGCCGGTTACCAAAAACACTTGTAGTTTCAGGGAACCTGACATATTTCATCTGCTCGGCTGTCACACAATATCTCTCCATTGATCTTCCAAGAAGTAATGGTTTTCTTCCAATTTCATGAGCACATTCTGCAATTGTCTTAACCCGTGCAATATGTGACGCAAATGTACTTACCATAATAGCACATTTATCATCCTCATAACTGGTCATTACATCGCGAACCATATTCTTTGCAATCTGCTCACTTGGACACCGACCTCTCCTCTGCACATTTGTAACTTCTGCAATCATACAGAGAACACCTTCCTTTCCAATCTTTGCAAGCCTTGCAAAATCAGGTGGTTCACCAATTACCGGATTTCTGTCAAGCTTAAAATCAAGAGCATAAACTATTGCACCTTTAGGAGTATGAAGGACTACTGTAGCAGTATCAATTATACTATGTTGAGTCCTTACCATCTCAACTGAAAGTGTATTAGAGATATTATACCTCTGACCATATCTTACCGGGAACAGTTTATTATTTACACCAAATTTCTTCTCACCTTCAATCTGCTGTTTTACAAGCTCGATTGTATATGGTGTTCCAATGATTGGTGCATTATACCGATGAGCAAGTTTTGGAATTGCTCCAATATGATCAAGATGTCCATGAGAGAGAACAATTGCTTTTACAGTTCCCTCAAGTTGATTCATCGCTGTATCATCAGGAATAACACCCATATGAATAAGATCAAGTGAATGAGTGTTTTCCATCTCAACTTCCGGATTCATCATAAGGGAATCAAGTCTGATACCCATATCAAAGATGACAATCTCTTTTCCACAGCGGATGGCCGTCATATTTCGACCAAATTCATTGTAACCACCCACTGCAAGGACCTCTATGTCCAAAATTTATTCCTCCTTTATTTTAAATTAAGCATCTCCCGTGTCTTTCCGGTCGCATACCATCGTGCATCTTTAAGTTCTGACACATGCTGCTTTCCGGTCAGGAAGAGTGCTATTGTTAACTGGTGATGAATAGTCCGGATAGTTCGGCAAAGGCTTTCAAAACCTTCACATGCAGGGCGAAGCAGAGGAAGTGCCATACCGCCTAAATCTGCTCCAAGAGCAATACTTTTGGCGATATCAATTCCTGTCCGAAGTCCTCCACTTGCAATTACAGGTCCACCACATTTTGAAACTTCATGGATGCTGACGGCTGTTGGAATTCCCCAATTTCCAAAAAGGGTTCCAAGACCTTGCAAAATTTTTCCATTTTCGGGATCTTCACTTGTATTTGCACGGAAACTTTCAATTAAAGCCCAGGAAGAACCACCATATCCTCCGATATCAATGGCTGATGCTCCTGCTCCATAACATTTTTTTGCAACATCATATGATATTCCACAACCTGTTTCCTTGACAATTACCGGGACCTTAATCTCTCTACAAACTTCGAAAAGTGCATCATAGCAGCCTTTTGCATTATGATCACCTTCAGGTTGAATGGCTTCCTGTAAGAAATTCAAATGAATTGCAATTGCATCGGCATCGATCATATCAACCGCCTGTTCAACCCATTCAATTCCATTATCACGAACCTGGACTATGCCAAGATTACCAACAATAAAGGCATCGGCCGCGTTATCTCTTACAATTGAAAAGGTATCAGAGAGATCTTTATGTTCTATTCCTGCTCTCTGTGAACCAACACCAATCCCAAGAGAAAATTCCTGTGCAGCCTGAGCAAGCACTTTATTGACATCTTTCGTCTCTGGATGACCTCCGGTCATTGCGGAGATAAAAAGTGGCGAGCCAAATTTTTTACCCAAAAATGAAACAGATAGATCAAGTGTATCCATATCCACATCAGGAAGGGCATTATGCACAAGACAAATATCTGATAAACCAGTTGAACCGGATTCTATTTTTTTGTCAAGACATATCCTGAGATGATCAAGTTTACGAGATGATGTAAAAGCATCACATCTCATATCTGCTCCTGAAGAATTTTTGTTCCTTTATGATCTCTCCCGGCCAGAAATGCCGGTACCTGTGAAATATGGAAAATCTCAGACAGAATTCCTTTATCAGCAAGATCTAATAGTTCTGAAATTTTACCCTGCATTCCTCCGGTAACATCTACATTACCGGATTTCCCAATTTTAATATCCTTTGCCGTCTTCCGGCTTAGTTCCCTCACAACTGATCCATTATCATCAAGCAGACCGGGAACGTCTGTAGAAAGCCCGACCCGTTTCATTTTCAATTGTTCTGCCAGAACCCTTATCAGTTGATCACCGGAAATTATACAGGCACCCCGGACAGTATCCATTACAACATCACCATGAAGAACTGGGATTATACCAAGCTTTAGCATTATTTCAAGATGACCTGAATCATAATTTAATAGTCGTCCATCTTTTGCAACTGCTCCATGAAGAGAATGGACGCTTATTGCTTCAAGGCCTTCTCTTCTTAGAGCATCTACAACCTTTTCATTAAGGAGAGAAACAGCATGATGAGTTTCATAAATTCCGGTACGGTTTTCACGTGTTACACCTTTATCAAGATGATAGTGTTTTGCCTGTGGATGACCACATGAACCAGCACCATGAATTATTAAAAGCGGAAGATTTGGATATTTTGCAATTTCTCTTGCAATATCAGATAAGACATTTTCTTTTATAACAGTGTCATCTGCTGACTTATCTGTGATGACACTTCCGCCAAGTTTTAAGATAGTAGCATTTTGCATTCAGATATCCTTTTCTTTTCTGAGGCCTTCAGTATCCATACAGGTTATTATCGCTCTGCCATCATATACTTCAATAGCACCTGCAATTCTTGCCCTAAGGTTTTTTGGAGCAAGTGATACCATACAGCCTCCCCCGCCGGCTCCGGTAATTTTTGCGCCAAATGCACCGGTAGATCTTGCAGCAAGCACAAGCTTTGTAAGTTGTGGATGCCCCACACCAATCACTTCAAGCAGGGAATTGTTCATATCCATCAACCTTCCAAGATAGAGAGGCTCATCAAGATGTTTCATGGCATCAAGCGTTATTGCTTCAATTGAATTTACCACCGGTTCAAAAATTGATGGATTTCTCTGTTTAAAATCAGCAACTTTTTCAACCATTCTTATTGTCGAATGCGAAATTTGAGAGTTGCCAATAACCATGTGATAATTTTGTGGTGCCAGACGTTTCCTTATACCTTCTTTTACAAGAAACATCCCACCATATGTTGAAACAGTAGTGTCAGTAGGACTTGCCCGTCCTTTTTGCACTCGTTTCTCTATTCTATAGGCGAGTTCTGCAATT
>CAYSSW010000027.1:0-28362 GCA_964434005.1 uncultured Methanospirillum sp. | reverse complement strand
CATCCTAGAGCGTTTGGGACGCTTTGACCGCAGTTCAAATCTGCGTTACCCCATTCTTTTGACCGCAATTACTTTTGATTTAATCCTCAACAGACTTCGAAGTTGCTATGATCTTTCTGCATCAGCAGATGAATTTTTACATTTTGAAGATTCCTATCAGATATTAATCGCAACCATATTATCTGCACAGACTACGGATAAAACAGTTAATCTTGTAACTAAAGAATTATTTCACAGATATAATACTTCAAGAGCTCTTGCTGCTTCTGACCTTTCTGATGTAGAGACCATAATTAAAAGGACTGGATTTTTCCACGCAAAAGCAAAAAATATAATAAACACAGCTAAAATCCTTGTTGCTCAATATAATGGAGAAGTACCGGATGATATTAATCTTTTACAGACACTTCCAGGAGTAGGTCGAAAAACTGCAAATATTGTAATGAGTCATGCTTTTGGAAAAAACATTGGAATTGCTGTTGATACTCATGTAAAAAGAGTATCAGGAAGACTTGGACTTACAACTTCAAAAGTCCCTGAAACTATTGAAAAAGATCTATTATGTTTCTTTCCCTCTTATACGTGGGGCGAAATTAATGGTCTTTTCATTCTTCATGGGCGAAAGACATGTACAGCGAAAAATCCAAAATGTCAATCCTGCATATTTAATGATATATGCAAATATAATCAATCAGATTGAAATAAGAGTCAAGCATATATCTGATTGTTGATATAAATACTGGGTATAGACATATGGCAGTAGTACTTGTAATTGATGATAATCCCGAAGATCAGGCAAAAATTGTTGAAATCCTTACCGCTGAAGAACATACGGTCATAACAGCTTCTATCGGGACTGAAGGTCTATCACTATGCAGTGCTTCAAAACCTGATATGATATTTCTTGATCTCATTATGCCTGAAATGAATGGAATCGAACTTCTTCACAAATTAAAGCAGGAATTTCCAGATATTCCTGTTGTTATGTGTTCAGCTGCAGGCCTTGAGCAGGTAGTAAATCTTGCACTCCGGAGTGGAGCATCAGATTACATTGTAAAACCTTATCACCGGGAAGATATTGAAAAAATGAGCGATGAATATCTATAATTAATTTTCAGCAATTCTTGATTGCCTTAAGTCTTCTGCAAATGTTTGATTTGAAAATTCCGGGACTTTTTTAAATTGTAAAAGATAGTCAGTGACAGCTGCATCAAAATCTTCGGCATTCATATCTCCATATTTCTCTTTGATATAAGGGGTCAGGTCAAAAAATGAATACCTGCCATCATTACTTTTTATAGGGTCAATTCCAGTTAGTTTATTAATCTCAATTGAAATAGATCCGTCAGGTGTATATCCATACTCATCAACAAGAATTCCGGAAAAACCAGTTTTGGCCAAAGTTTCTAATATTAAATCAGTAGGACTTAGTGATAAAGCAGCCTGCCAGTTATCCCAAAATCTTCCTTTCATTGTAGGATAACTCCATTTCAGATCATTTGTATGAAGATATGGCTTAACACCATCTAAACTGGAAATATTTCCTGGAGGATTTGAATGCGGAAAACCCCAGACATCAGGAAGCATGAAAATTTCAGCACCTTCGGGCATTATAGATTCAATCTGTGAAAAGTATTGCTCATCAGCATAAAACGATAGTTCTCGGTCCGAATTCGGCACCAGGACAAATTTTTCAGGTACCTGATCAAATATTCCAAAAAGAAGCAGAACAAGCATTAAAACTGTGAATATAGGGAAAATATTTGCTTTATTCAAGTATTTTTGATATATAATCTGGAACAGAAGCATAATTGCAGTTATTGCAAAAAATGCAATATACAGACTGATTCGATTATAAGCATGAATTGTTGGGAATACCTGACCAATTATTGCAGAAATACCCCCGATTGTTCCAATAAAAATTGAACCTATAGTTAAAACTGTTAGTGCATCAAAGATATCATAATATTTCAGGAACTCATTATCCTTCACTTTAAAATTTCTGATAAAGACCCAAAGAAGCAGAAACAGAAGCCCTATTGATCCTATAATACCAAGTGTTGATGTAACATTTTCATTCACAAGTGGAAAATTTTCAGCATACAAAGAGGAAATATTAGAAAGTAATTCTACCCTGTGTCCAGGGGCAGGCAAAAGCAACTGAATAAGTTTTAATCCATATTCTTCAGTCTCAAAGGGATATCTGTACGAAAGAACAAATGAGACACCATTATTTAATTGATAGAGAAACGATGGAAGCTGATTGATAATACATCCAATACCTGTTAAAACTACCGCAATCGCTCCATTAATGAGAACAACATATCTCTTTGTATTAGAAAATGACCATAAAGCTGCTAAAATAAAGAGCAGTATTGCAAAGAATGCATAATATGAATTCGAAGCAAGAAGGAAAAGCATTAAAATTGCGAGGACATTCAAACAGGTAAAACTGAGAGTTATTTTACTCCCATTTTCCTTTACCCAAAACTGCCCACCACAGGCAATTCTAATTATCATATAAGCAGCAATTGGAATCAGGTAATATGCAGTCAGATTGAAATGACCTATTCTTGCAAAATGATAATATAAGAAAGTAAATAATAAACTCCCGGTGACTGCAATTGGATATTCAATATTTAACCTTCGAAGAACATATAATGCAAATACTGCTGTTAAATAGAATGTCAAAATATAGTAAATATTAATTATCAGCCCAAACTCTCCGGTAAATAGGCTGATTATCTTCATCACGATAAAATCAAGATTGTTGCCTACCGGATAATCGTAAAGCTCTAACGATCCTGGCAAACCTACCCGGGGATTTTCAAGAAACCAGCCGGTTTCGACCATCGTTTTGGTCATTAGGTTATACTCAAGTCCATCTCCACTATAAGTCAGAGGAACATGTAAATCTGCACCTGAAAGAAGACCAAGCGTAAAAATGCACATTACTGAACAGATAACTATTGTTATCAGGTACCAGATTATATCAGTCTGATATTTCACAACTAAATATACTCATTAATAGAAAAAATAATTATTGAAATCAGATTAATTCTAACTGTTTTATACAGTTTTCACAAAGCCATGTACGTTTTGCATCAAGATCATCAAGACACAAAGGATTAGACATTATGCAGGATGGTTCAACACAGTGTTTAAGTCCAAGAAGATGACCTATTTCATGCGAACCTTCCTTTGAAAGTCGTTCTAATAATGACGTATCATCAGATGGAAGATCCCAGAATTCATTATTAAGGCGTGCAGTAGAGACAACAGCCGATCCTGTGCGTGGCCTTGAAAGGCCAAACACATATCTTGTTCCGGGTTTGAAGATGTCATTATTGATTACAAGGAGAACTGGCTCTTCTATTTCATTTCTTCGAGTGAAGATATCAATTGATGATAATATTGAAGAGGCATCAGACTGCTCACGTATTCTGTCAAAACCGTTGTAGAGGATTGGATTTGATTCTAATTCTACATTGACACCCAGTATCTTTGAGATTAATCTGCTTACCGGTAATTCAAGACATTGCTTAACCTGCCTATCCCAAAAAATATGGATACCCATTCCCTTATATCTGAGCAATGAGCGGCTATAAGTATATTGAAACGTCCGTGGCATCGTACATTGCCGGAAGGCACAGACATGTTGCTGAAATTGGAGCAGGCAACAATTTACACGCCGCAAATTTACTCTTTCGTGCCGGTATTGAAGTCATAGTGACAGACATAATAAAACCACAAGGAATCATTACAGTTCCATACTATGAAGATGATGTATCAAACCCAGATCTATCATTATATTTCGGAATTGAATGCATTTACTCGATAAGACCAGTAGAAGAGATGATACCACCAATGATTAAACTTGCAAAAAAAGTGAATGCATCTCTTTATGTTTATCACCTAGGATTTGAAGGATATGGTCCTCAAAATCCAGTACACGGATGCGCTGTTCCGCTACACCTATATTATTCAAAACTAAAGAGCGTTGATTGAGAAGGTGCCTTAGTCTCTGAAGACTCACCTGATGTTTTTTCAGTATGCATTTCAACAGACTCTACAGAGAGGGCTTCTGGAGATTTTTCAGGAACTTTTCTCTTTGTTCCTTTTTGTTTTTTAAGCAGTGCGGCTTCTGCTTTTTGTTTCTTTTTTAGTTCTTTTTCAGCTTCTTTTCTCTCCGTTTCGATCTGTTTTATCACTTTTTTTGCTACTTCAGAATCCTGAATTAAGCAGTCAAGCATATCATAATCAAGATTGAGCGAACGGGCATAGTATTCTGGATTTTGCTCTGCAAGTATAGAAACTGGTTGTAAATACGACCGTCTTACAGAATCCACTCCAGTCCCAGTTGTATTTCCAATCTTTGAAACAAGTTGATTTCTACTGTTCTTCTGTTTCTTTGCAGTCGACATCCTGCGCCATCTTTCTGGTGCATTATATCTTGAAAAACCACCTCCAGATTTATTGTCACCTGCCGCATTATGCACACCAAATAACATCATCGCCGACGCATATCTCCAGAGCATATAGTATTGCTTCTTGCTTACTCTTCCTAGAAATTCATCAGCCTTTGATATTGAACTGTAAGCCTTGGTAAAGGATTTATCATCGAGTATCCCTGCATTTCCTTCTATCCACTGGAGGATAGTATCAGGCTGTTCATTCACAGTTCGTGAAATACTTAATAGATCATAGTTCCCGTGCCCGAATACTGCCGCCATTAAATCAAAAATTGTTGCTCTTGCATCCTTCTTTGATGTTACAAGTTCTTCTTCACTTAAATGATCTCTGCCAATAGTAAGTGCATAAAGGGTAGTCACAGCAGATCTGATATCTCCTTTGGAATTATCAGCGATATCTGCAAGTGCTGACATATCACAGGTTATCTTTTCATTTGTGCAGATATCGCGAAGTCTTGGAAGAATTGATCTTGCAGCTACAGCTTTAAAGAGAACCTTTTCACACAGATTTCGAATTGCTGCATCAATGCCATATGCGTCATTGGCAATAAGAACTATCGGCTGTTGTGATGACTTTATAACCTCAACTATTGCTTTTGCACCGCCACGGTCTGCGTTGCCGGAAATATTGTCAGCCTCATCAAGTACAATGAGTTTCCTGCCTTGCCCGGTAAGTGAACCAGTACTAGCTCCTGCTCCTGCAACTTTTTCAATAACTCCTTTTGTTCGCTGGTCTGATGCATTTAATTCTATTAACTCCCAGTCCATATCTCTTGCAAGCGCAAGAGCTGATGATGTCTTCCCAGTCCCTGGTTTGCCATATAGTAGAAGAGGCTTAGTGCCCGACGTCCACTCACGGGCCCACTTGGTCATCTGTCTTGCTGCTTCTTTATTACCGACAATATCAGATAGGTGCTGTGGACGATATTTTTCAGCCCAGTCCATGGGTATTAATCTTCTTCTGAAATGATAATTGATACTGGTCTGATCTGATACTCATTCCATAACTCCTTTCATACATTTTATTTGAGATGAAACAGAAAACAAAAATAGAGTTCTGTTTCCATGGGTGAATATATCTGTTCAACTGAACTGATTGCAGGAGCAGTCAGGGATTATGATGGAGTAAAACGTAAAAGTGAGATCGGGGCAATGGTTAGTGCCCTTAAGTATGATACCTCTGAGGTGGTTGCGTCTTTTGGAGAGGATGCAGCTTTACTTGTGACAAATGGACAAGGACTCCTGTTAGCAGCTGATGGTATATGGAGCAGGCTCATGGATTCTGATCCTTACTGGGCAGGCTACTGTGCGGTTTTAGTAAATATCCATGACATAGCTGCTATGGGTGGTCGTCCAATCGCGATGGTTGATGTGCTTTCAGCAAAAGCAGGCAATATTCGGGATAGGGTAATCAAGGGTATGAGTGATGCATCAAAGCAGTTTGGTGTGCCAATTGTTGGAGGTCATCTTCACCCTGATGCTACATACAGTGTTATTGATATTGCAATTCTTGGTATTGTTGAACCTGATTGTGTAATTTTTAGTAGTACTGCAAAAAAAGGAGACTATGTTGTTGTTGCAATTGATCTAAACGGAAGAGTTCATCCTTCCTGTTTCCTTAATTGGGATACTGCAACACTTAGAACCGACAAAGAAGTCCGCGATCAGATTGCCCTTCTTGAGATTCTTGGAAAGAGACATCTAATCTCAGCTGGAAAAGACATTTCAAACCCTGGAATCATAGGAACACTTGGAATGCTTCTTGAAGCATCAAAAAAAGGTGCTACAATTGATCTGGACTCTATTCCACGCCCGGATCTAAAACAGTATAAAGTTACATTTGATCAATGGGTTAGAATGTATCCTGGTATGGGTTTTGTCCTGACAGTACCTCCTGACTCTTATGATGAGGTTGTTTCTCTTTTTGCCGGTGTAAAAATGACTGCTACAAAGATTGGAACAATAAATGAGTCAGATAAATTAAAGATTACCTATAAAGAGCAGAGTACAATGGTTTTTGATTTTACTCATAAAGGCGGAATTACAAATATCTAAATGATAATCTATGAATGGAACAATTGGCATTGGGATTTCCAAAACAGAATCACAGACAGCAATACTTGATAGTATCAACCGCTATAATGGACAAGACAAAATTGTCTGCTATGCTCAAAAGAATGTTCTGACAGATGATGGGAATTTAAATATTCATATATCTGAAGACCCTGGACTTTCCCTTGTTAAAGATCTTGCTTCAGGAAATCTGTCAGCAGCATTAAGAGGCACACTTAGTGCTAATGAAACTCTACATTATCTAAAAGAGATTTTCAATGTTTCAGAACTTGAACGAATAGTGCTCCTTAAATCTTCAAATGGAAAATTGTTTTTTTTAGCTCCAGTAGGTGTTGATGAGGGCTGGACAATTACGCAGAAGATCTCTCTAATAAAAAGGGGAAGAGTCTATGTTGAAAAAACCGGACTCTCTAAAAAGGTGGGTATCCTTTCAGGAGGAAGACTTGGAGATATCGGTCGGCATGAAATAGTTGACAGGACACTTGCCGATGCAGAACTTGTCGCAAAAATTACCGGAGCAACCCATTATGGAATCTGTATAGAAGAAGCAATTCGAGATTGTGGACTCATTATTGCACCAGATGGAATATCAGGTAATTTAATCTTTCGAACACTCACATTTGTTGGAAACGGAGAAGCATACGGGGCACCTGTCATGAATATCGATAAAATCTTTGTTGATACTTCGCGCGTCAATCCAGATTATCTGAATGCTCTGATACTCGCATCTTCTCTTTCTCAATAAAAAATATCCTCAAATATATTTTATTTCTATTTTTTATTAATAATCAGAAGATCTCTATTCTTATCAATTGATTTCAACAACCGCTGACAAAGTGAAATAGTATTCTCATTTAGACAATCAAATGTTCCTTTTTTGAAGGGTAACTCGAAATACTTAAATAGATATCTTTCCTCTTTTTGTTGAGGTATTAGATTATGGCAGACTTACCTATCGCAGCAGTTGTTAGAATTGCAAAGAAAAACGGAGCTGAACGTGTAGGAAGCGACGCAGCAGCAGCTCTTGTAGCAAAGGCTGAAGATTACATCGCAAAACTTACAAAGGAAGCAAACCGTCTCGCTGTCCATGCAGGACGCAAGACCATCAAAGAAGAAGATGTCAGTATGGCAGCTGAGAATGCCTAACATTCTCCTCTTTAAATCAAAAAATTAGTCTGCTCTGGCTCGGATGGGGGTAATATCTCTGCCAGAAAGATCGAAACGATTCGCATTTTTTAAGTTAATTTGTATTCAGTAAACTAATCTACTATAAAATTTTAGAGTGTTCCTTTTGTACTTGGAACTGCTCCATTGACATCACTAATAAACAGAGCTCTCCTAAGAGCTATCCCTGTTGCCTTAAATGCAGCTTCACAGATATGATGATCAGATAATCCATATCCGCCAATATGAAGGGTGATGTATGCATTTGAAACAAAACTTTCAAAAAAATGTTTTACAAGAAATGGTTCAAGTACTCCTTCTACCGAGGCCGACAAAGGAAGTGAATATACAAGATATGGCCGGCCACTGATGTCTACAAGGGCAGTTACCGCTGCTTCGTCCATAGGAATTATTGCCTCTGAAAAGCGTTCAATTCCCCGACCATCACCAATAGCCTCTTTAAATACCTTACCAAGCAGAATTCCTACATCTTCGACTGTATGATGAGGCCCGACATCAAGATCACCTTTTGCCTTTACTTCCAGATCAAATCTTCCATGGCGGGCAAAAGAGTTCAGCATATGATTAAAAAATGGAATTCCAGTATCGATATCAGTTTTTCCGGTTCCATCAATGACTAAACTTACTGACATGTCAGTTTCTTTGGTTTTTCTGTCTACTTTTGACAATCTGCTCATTTTACTGCCTCAAGAATTTCAGACATAGTTATTTTGCCATTATATAATGCTGAACCAAGAACTATACCATCTGCCCCTGCATTTTTCAGAGTAACTGCATCCATCGTTGATGATATTCCACCTGCAATTATTACAGGAACAGTTGATCTTTTAAGAAGAGCCAGGACAGGCTCAATCTGAATCCCCTTGCAAAGTCCTTCTACATCTACATTGGTATATAAAAGAGAACCGGCTCCCCCAGCGATAAAACGATCAGCCCATGAAAGATAATCACCGGCTATTCGCTTCCACCCTTCAACTACAACCTCACCTGATTTGGCATCAACTCCTGCCATAATTCTCTCCTTTCCATATTCATGAGAGAGGACGTTAATGACCTTTGGATTTGATACTGCAAATGTTGAGAGTATGACTCTGTCGATTCCAAGATCAAGCCATGACCGTGCATCATCTAAAGTTCTGATCCCACCACCAAGTTCAATGAAAACTCCGGTTTCGTTGATAATTTTTTTAATCTCACCAGCATTGATAGACGAATCACCAAATGCTCCATCAAGATTAATTATATGGAGTGAATCAGCACCAAGTTCTATCCATCTTTCAGCATTTACAAGAGGGGACCCATAGATAGTTCTACGGGATTTATCACCCTGCACTAACTGGACACATTTCCCTCCAAGAATATCAACCGCAGGAAAAACCCTCATAATATATCCCCCATCATCTAATAAGACGTTCAATTGACATTACAAGAATATCGCGTGCACCGTTTCTTCTAAGTCTGTTTATCAGTTGATAGACCTTATCCTCATCAACCACTGCATGAACCGCTACCATGTCACTTGTTGACTCAACATTCATAATAGTAGGACCACTCATTCCAGGAATAATCTCTTTAACAACAGAGAGGTTGGCTCTTGGAACATTCATCATCAGATAACTCTTACCTCTTGCGTTGATGACTCCTTCAAGGGCAAGATAAAGCTCTTCAATCTTTTCCCTCTTATTTATCATTGATTTTTTATTTGCAATCAGCATTGTTGAGGTTTCAAGCACAGTATCTATAATAGAAAGTCTGTTTTGACGGATGGTATTTCCTGAACTTGTAAGATCAATGATTGCATCAGAAATTCCAAGATAAGGCGTTACTTCACATGCACCACCAACGGTCACAATAATTGGCTCTACACCAATACGCTCGAAATATTCCTTTGTAATCCCTGGAAACTCAGTAGATACTTTCTTTTTATCAAGATCTTTTGGTGACTTTATTTCTGAAATTTCTGGCACAGCAAGAATCATTTTTGCATGACCAAAACCAAGGTTTAACAGTTCTATAACATCTGAACCTCGTTCAGATACCATATCATGACCTGTAATTCCAAGATCTGCAACACCCCCTGCAACATATTCTGGAATATCAACTGGTCTTGCAAAAAGAATTTCAACATTTGGATCCCGAGTAGTTGCAATAAGAGTTCTATCTCCACTTTCAATTACTCCAAGCCCTGATTGATCAATAAGATCACGGATGGGGATTGAGATTCTCCCCTTGTTTGGAATGGCCAGTCTGACCTTATCTGCCATTAGAAGGTCTTAAGTTCGCCACGAATGACCCTTTCCGTGATGGAAGTGATATTGGCAAGACCGGAATCTACAATTTCATAAACATCGTTTTCAATATCTTTGACAGTGTAAGAGTCCTTTGGAATAATCCTGACACCTGCAATGAGAGGTTGATCTATTGGGTTTCCAATTTGAGAGAGAAGTCTAATCTCTATCTGTTCTATTCCAGGAACTTCTTCAGCACATTTGTGAGCAAGTTCATGAGAGAGAAGGTTATAGATCTTTCCAATATGGTTAATCGGATTCTTCCCGCTGGTCGCTTCCATACTCATCGGACGATGTGGAGTGATAAGTCCATTTGCACGGTTTCCACGGCCTACTGATCCATCATCACCCATCTCTGCAGATGTTCCGGTGACAGTTAAGAAAAGACTACACTCCTTATCACAGTCTGCTGCATTAACAGAAACAACCACTTTTCTCTTAGTAAATTCCTTTGCAACTTTTTCAGCTTCGCTGCGTAATTTTTCTCTGAATTCTACATATTCTGCAAGTGATGAGACATATTTATCAATCATTGCACAGCAGATTGTAAGATTGATTGTATCATCCTTTCTCATACCCATAATCTTAATATCCTGACCAAATACCGGATATTTTGGACGAAGGGTATTATCAATGTATGATGATATTTTTGTAATACAGGTTTCAACATCAGTAAACGGTGCATATGATACACCGAATGAAGTATCATTTGCACGTGGAATTGTTCCTTCCTCTGGCCTGAAGACATCACGAAGATCAGTTGAACCAGTTCCAAGCCGGCAGTCAAACATGATATCCCTGTCAAAATCAAGTTCGGGGAGGATAGTTCTTACATAGTTTCGGGCAGCATTTAATGCGACAGGTTCTGCTGGGATCTTTTCGCCATTAAATTCCTTGGTTGCTCTTCCATCAAGAAGCACATAGATTGGTTTTAATATTTTTCCGCCACCAAACTGAGGTTTTGATTCACCTGCAACAATCTCTCCCTGATCTGTGTTGTGGTGAAGCACTCCTCCAGTCTGATCAAGATATGTCCGGCAAAGAGCCTGACTAATCGATTCTGCAATACCATCAGCAATACTGTCCGGATGACCAAGACATTTGCGTTCGACTACTTCTATTCTCTGCTGTTCAAGAGGGATCTCTTTCAGGACATCAACTGCAATATTTCTTTTCATCTAAAACCTCATGAGGAGGATCTGTTCCTCTCTTTGTTAATGTACATATATTCGTTTGATATCAGATAATACTTTAACTAATATCACCACTTCTGTATATTAGAGATCGGCAAAATCAGGGAGTGATAAGTTATAGGACTCTTTTCCCTTTTCACCAATGTGTAGAGATGCTGCTTTTGTAGTCTCTCTTCCTTTCGAAGTTCTCTTTATAAAACCGATTCTGATGAGATATGGCTCATAAACATCTTCAATTGTCCTTGGCTCTTCACCTACAGAAATTGCAATTGTCTTTAAACCTACAGGTCCACCTGAAAAATCCTTCTCTATCACTGTAAGAATTTTCCTATCAAGGTAATCAAGCCCTAATTTATCTATTCCAAGTGAAGTAAGGGCCATTTCTGCAATTTCAATATCAATTTTGCCAGATCCCTTGACAATTGCATAATCATAGACCCGCCGTAAAAGGCGGTTTGCTATCCGGGGAGTTCCCCTGGATCTCCCTGCAATCTCTATTGCACCCTCTTCGGTTATAGGAATTTTCAAAATGCCGGCAGATCTGATTACAATTTTTTTCAGATCAGAGGGTTCATATAGAGAAAGCCTCAAAACAAGTCCGAACCGGTCTCTAAATGGAGCTCCTAAAAGTCCTGTCTTTGTCGTTGCACCGATTAATGTGAACCTTTCAAGGCCTATCTGAATTGATCTGGCTGTAGGTCCGACACCTATCATTACATCAATTGAAAAGTCTTCCATGGCAGGATATAAAATCTCTTCAATTACAGGAGATATACGATGTATCTCATCAATAAATAAAATATCCCCTGTTTTTAAAGGAGTCAAGAGAGATGCAAGATCACCAGGTTTTTCAAGGACAGGCCCTGATGTGCTCTCCATCCTGCTTTCCATCTCATGTGCAATAATTGCTGCAAGCGTTGTTTTACCAAGACCCGGCGGGCCTGAAAAGAGAATATGATCAGGTGATACATTCCTCATTTTTGCAGAGGTTATCATCACCTCAAGTGCATCTTTTATCTCATCCTGCCCCACAAAATCAGCAAGATTAGATGGCCTGACATCAAGTCCTCTATCTTCCTCAGTCTCCTCAGGTTGAAGAATACTACTCTTTCTCATGCAGATTCCTCTTTAAGAAGAACAAGAGCTGCTTTTACTAAATCAGATACCGATTCGTAATCATTTTCCTTATCGGCAGCAGAGATCGCACGTGATGCACTTTCCTCCATATATCCAAGAGAGATCAAAACAAGTTCAGCATCATTCCGCTTTGTAGAGAGAACAGATTTTTGTTCATTTGTGGATATTGTTGACATCTGCCCTGTAACCTTCTTTTTTAGTTCAAGAATGATACGTCCGGCTCCTGTTTTTCCTATCCCTGAAACATGTTCAAAAACTGAAGCATTTTGATCAAGAACAGCAGTTACAATTTCATTAACGGTCAGATTATTTAATATTGATAGCGCAAGTTGCGGACCTATTTTTGACACAGATAATAAGAGATTAAATATTAAGTGTTCTGCCTTTGTTTCAAAGCCATAAAGAAGTAATGTGTCCTGACGTACTATCTGCTCAGTATAGAGGATTATTTCAGGTGCATCTTTAAGCCGGAGAATATATGATTTTGGAACCCTGACTTCATACCCGACTCCACCTGCTTCAACAATAAGTGAATCGTTCCCACAATCAACCACAGGTCCACGAACTCTTGCAATCACAGATAAACACGACTCCTATTGATATGACATAAAGCAAGACAAAGTGCATCAGCTGCATCATCAGGAGTTGGTCTCTTCTTTAATGATAATAGTCTTTGTATCATAGTCTGCATCTGAATTTTATCGGCCCGTCCTGAACCTGTAACTGCCTGTTTTACCTGATTTGGCTTATATCCAAATATTAAAAGCCCTTTCTCCTCCGCAGTTACAAGAAGTACTCCTCTTGCCTCACTTACCTGCATTGCACTTGATGTATTCTTTGAAAAGAAGAGTTCTTCAATTGACATGATATCAGGATTATAGGTCTCAATAAGTTCTAAAAACTCCATTCTAATTTTTGCAAGCCTAAAAGGAGCGTCTCCATCAAGAGGAGAAGTTTTTATCACCCCATAAGCCACAGGTCTGACTCCTCTCCCAGAAGATTCAATAACTCCATATCCGACAGTTGCAAAGCCTGGATCTATTCCGATTACAATTGTCATTAGATTCAATTATTATATCGATTATTATTTCAATTCAGGAAAAATACTAATTTTTCTGAACATTATAATCCTGCAAACATTATGAATATGATTATGGCTAAATTAATTATCTAAAATCTGGATGCAGTATCAACAGCACTTTCATATTTGTATGATTTTACAAAATTCTTAATATAACCATTACCTGCACTTTCACTAGTCATATAGATATCTGATGAAACATTTGGTTCTTTTCCGCGCCCTTCTTTAATGGAAGCTGACATACCGGATGACACTCCACCAACTGCATACATCCCAGTATATGGATTTTCAAATCCTTCTTCTGAAATGTTATCACTAGTTACATACTCAAGTCCAGATGATAGTTCCTGGAGTTCTGTATCATTTACTATCAGATTTAATGTCTCATTGGCTGTTCCATTCACTGTTTCGTTGAACGAAGCATTCATAGTGTCATTGATAGTTCCATTCAGATTCTCAAATACTTCGTCACTTATATCATCAGCAGTTGAAAGGCCGACAATTACAGAAACTAAAAATATTATAAAAAGATAGAAATATTTTTCATTCTTCATGATTACTCCAATTTTATTCAATTATATTTTACCGTTCAGTATGTGAATTTTGTGGTTCTGGAAAACTATATCTCTTATCTATGGTTCCAAGCATTATTAATGAATAATATCGAAGAAATGTCACAACAGGAGTGGACAAGAGAACTGAGACAATTATTGTCAGAATTGTAAAACAAACAGGAGATATAAGATTATCTGAACCTGATGAAAGAAGTATCTCCGGAATCTTAAAGAACAGGCTGATAATTGAAATTACAATTCCAAGTATTATTCCTAAAAGACCATAAATTATCATCTTTATGATAACAAACATACAAAAGTCAAGTTTTCGATCCACAAATATCTTCAGAAATTTTTTCATGGCAAAAATCATACCAGAATTCTCAAATCTCATAATTGGGACTACAAAATCGGATATTAATATTGAGAGTATCCAGACTGGAATTAAGGTTACTAAAAGATACAATAGAGTTAATCCAACAATAAACAGGATTCCTGATAGAGACTCCTTATTTGCAACAAGAAGAGGGACTGCCATTGTAACTAATAATATTATAAAAATGAAGATGATTATTGCCACAAGGACAAGATAAAGAAAGAAGACCTTAAATCCATCTTTACTATTTCGAATAAATTTCCAGGTAATATCAAAGGTTTCAGATTTAAGACAATCTACAAAGACAAACTGGAATATGGAGCTGATTAGAGAATAAATACCTAAAGTTATGAAGAGTCCGGTTACAAGCATTACTAAAAAGTCTATTGATGGACCTGAATTTCCAGAGAGTATTCCATAAATCTCATCATAATTGACCAAATAATTACCCTGAATAGGGTTTACCATCACGCCTCCAAGGAAAAAAACAATAATCAATAATTTCAGCCAGAGAAGCGGCGCTGGGGGCCAGATAAGTGAATATGTTCGTGTAAGAGCTTTATTTATAGACGAAATTGAAGAATATGAACTTTCAAATTCATTTTCGGTTTTCATCCATATCTGATAGTTCTCAATTTGGATAAGATTACCTCATGTGAGAGCAAATGGTAATCTGTTATGATGAATTCTGTAAGTGTAATCTCTGTTCGTGGCCTTCCTCTAATAAAAAAAGGCGATGACATTGCAAAATTAGTAATTGATGCCTGTCCTCTTCAGGATGGAGATATTATCTGTATTGCAAGCACCATTATTTCAAAGGCCAAAGGATACAGTCATAAACTCTCTGAAATAACTCCTGGAAGTGAAGCTATAAGAATTGCAGAAAAAACCGGAGAGGATCCGAAGTTTATGCAGGTTGTTCTCAATGCAGCGAAAGATGTAGTGCTTGAAGCACCATTTACCTTAACTGAACTTAAATGTGGACATATTGGAGTCAGATCAGGAGTTGATGCCAGTAATGTTGAAAATGGAATGATTATTACACTCCCTGAAGATCCCATGAAAGAGGCTGAAGAATTCAAAACTGCCTTTGAATCTGTAATATCCGGGAGAGTTGGTGTAATTATAACTGATACCTGTGGACGTGCATTCAGGCGCGGACAGACTGGTCATGCAATTGGATGGAGTGGCCTTCATGCAATCAGAGATTTCAGAGGTGACACTGATCTCTTCGGAAAGGTCCTTGAAATAACCGAAGAAGCTGTCATTGATGAAATTGCAGGCTTTTCAAACGTTCTTATGGGAGAGAGTAATAACGGGGTTCCTGTTGTAGTCTTCAGAGGAATAGAACCTTATACCGGACATGATTCCCTATACTTTAACAGTTCAGAGGATATCTTTAGAAAAGCGCTTAAACAAAAGAGATGATCAGTTAGAAACTGAGCATGTTAAGAACAAATATTATTAAACCAACTGCAAGTGCGGTAATAATAACTGCATATGGACTGATGCGAAAGGCCCTGCGGTCTTCGCTGTCATAATAATTGACTAGACCGGCAGAGGATATTAACCGGCCACCCGTTTTCTTTGCCATACCATAAACTTGGGAGATGAATCATATAAAAACTGATTCAAAGAAGTATTATGCATGAAGAATTTACGGTATCAGGGACCGCTCTTTTAGAGAGTTCCATGGAAGCGCGAGATGTAACTATCATCGTAAGAGATGGTATTATATCTTCAATAGAGGAAGAACGAAGTGTGCCCGCAAGATGGATAGTCCCTGCTTTTTTCAACGCCCACACACATCTTGCAGATACAGTTGCAATGGATGTTCCCTTTTCCGGATCTATTGAGGAACTTGTAAGGCCGCCTGATGGTCTTAAACATAAAATTCTTCGCAAAACTTCACAGGAATGTTTAATACAGGCAATGAAAAGCAGTATTTCAATGATGATAAATAATGGGACCGTTGGCTTTGCTGACTTTAGAGAAGGAGGGATTGACGGAGTTAAACTCCTAAAAAAAGCCTCTTCTAATGAACCTATAAACTCATTTATCCTTGGAAGAAATGGTGGTGAAGAACAATCAGATGGGGCTGGAATCAGCAGTACCCGGGATGTCAAAGATTACGAAATGATTGCCCGGAAGATGAAAAAGGAGAATAAAATTGTTGCATTCCATGCCGGTGAAAAAGACAGCCTTGATATTGATGATGCAATAGCCTGTGAACCTGATCTTCTCATCCATCTGACTCATGCTACAAAAAAGCAGATTCGAATGATAGCAGACAATGGAATTGCAGTTGCGGTATGTGCCCGATCAAACTTTCTAACAGGAGTTACTAATTCAAGTACTGGTCCACAAATCAGGGAGATGATTGAGGCAGGGATTGACCTTCATATTGGAACAGACAACGTAATGCTTGTTAATCCAGACATATGGCAGGAACTATCATTTATACATACAGTATACAAAATTGAACCTGAAAGATTACTGTATGCCGCGTCCCATTTTTCTCCGGGAAATTATTCAAACATCATAAAACCTGGAAATACAGCCCGATTTAATGTCTTGGATGTTAATCCCACATATCTTTCATACTCAAAAGATATCAGAACAACCCTTGTAAAACGGGCATCATTTACGCCGGTTTTCAAAAGAGTTTTTTATATGTAATAGATAATTAATATAGAGTCTATAAAGGGGAAAAAATATGTATAAAACTATTCTTGTTGCCATTGATGGATCAGCTGTTGGATTAAAGGCATTTGAGGCAGCAATTTCCCAGGCATTAGCATGGAAGGCTAACCTTCATGCCATCTACGTTATTGAGGCAGGTTTATTTTCAGATATTCCTGCTGACAATAAAGTTGAAATTATGTACAGCCTTCTTGAACAGGAAGGTAATGCGGCTCTTGAAAGGGTAAAAGAACTAGCACAAGCAAAAAATCTTGAAATAACAAATCATATTGCCCAGGGTCATCCGGGAAATAACATCTTAAACACTGCATCTGAAATTGGTGCAGATCTGATTGTTATGGGTTCAAATGGAAAAAGTAATATTGACAGAATTCTTCTTGGAAGTGTCAGTTCATTTGTTGTGGAGCACTCAGATATTTCGGTTCTGGTGGTGAGATCATAACATTATCTGTCCCACTGGTATCAGACTATATGACGACTGATGTAGTATCAGTTGAAATACCAGGAAATCGGGATGATGTACTAAAAATACTAAAAAGAACCGGTATTAGTGGAGTTCCAGTCTTAAATGAAAAGAAACTTATAGGAATTATCACCAGAAAAGATCTTCTGCATAAACCGGAAGAGGTCCAACTTGCTCTTCTGATGACAGAAAATCCAGTTACCATTCTTCCAGATGCTACACTTGGAGATGCAGCAAAGATTATGGTGGAAAAAAAAATCCGTCGTCTTCCTGTTGTTGATAATGAAGGATTACTTGTAGGGCTTATCAGTGTTGCTGATCTGATTCTTGCAATTGCAAGAATGAAAATAACTGATGAGATTAAAGATGAATATACAAGTCCGACTTTTGCTATATGGGAAGAAACACCACTTCCACTTGTTGGAAGGGTTATGGAAATCTCCGGTTATGAAGCTATTCCAATTCTTTCCCGTGATGCAAAATTGCAGGGAATAATCTCTGAACGTGATCTTATCAGATGGGCAGTAATTGAAGATTCGGTTGAAACTTCTGATCTCTCCACAACCGGAACTGATGATGATGAATGGACATGGGAGAGCATTCGTGATGTCCGTCATATTAGTTATGGAATTTCAAGAGTGGAACTTCCAAATCGACCTGTGAAAGATGCAATGGTTACAAATGTTGTTGTAATACCCACTAATGCTGAGATCAGTGAGTGTGCACTAAAGATGAAACGTGCACGTGTTGATCAGTTACCAGTAATAAATGGCGACAACAAACTGAAGAGCATTCTCTTTGACCGAAATCTTATCAGAATACTCATCCCACAGACTGAACAATAAAAAATTATTTATCATTGCAGGATGCTTTAAACTTAGGCATTTTTGCTCCCTGTAATATTTCCCTATAATTACATCTTATTCTGGTGTTTTATTATGGCAGAACAAACTGATACAATGAAAGGAACCACAACCGTTGGAATTGTTTTTGATTCTGGTGTGGTTCTTGCAAGCGAAAGAAGAGCTACCATGGGGTATCTGATTTCCAATAAGACTGCCAAGAAGATCTATCAGGTTGCATCAAGGATTGGTCTTACTACAGCAGGTGGTGTTGGAGATGCACAACAACTCGCAAGAATTATGTCTGTTGAGGCAAATCTTTACGAAATCAGACGTGGAAAGAATATTAGTGTAAAAGCAGCTTCTACGCTTTTAGCTAATATCCTTCATGGTAACCGGATGTACCCCTACTATGTTCAGTTGATAATTGGAGGTTTTGATGAGACAGGACCTTCAATCTATTCAATTGATGCTGTTGGTGGAACATCACGTGAAGATGGAATTGTTGCAACAGGTTCTGGATCTCCTATGGCATATGGAGTACTTGAAGACAGATATGCACCTGGTCTTAAACAGGATAATGCAGTAGAGCTTGCAATTCGTGCTCTTAGATCTGCTATCAAACGTGATTCAGGATCTGGAGAAAGTATAGCTGTTGTTGTTATAACAAAAGACAAATTCCACGAACTTGATGAGAAGACAATCAAGAAATTGACACCAAATTGAAACCTATTTTAAACAATTTACTTTTTTAGGACGATTTTAATGCTTATTGAAGAAAGGCTGAAAGATCTTCATGAGAAGATCAAAAGGAAAGTACCAGCTGGAATCAGCGTAACATCTGTAGAATTTGAAGGCCCTGAACTTGTCATATATACAAATGACCCCAAACAGTTCGCAGACCAGGAAGATTTAATCAAGGTACTAGCTCGTGAATTAAGGAAAAGAATTGTAGTAAGACCTACAATCCTCGAAGATCCTGAAAGGGCAGCTACTGCAATCCGTGAAGTTGTTGGCGAGACTGCCGGAATTAGTGATATCTTTTTCGAGGCTGATACCGGGGAAGTCCTGATAGAAGCAGAAAAACCAGGCATTGTTATTGGTAAAAACGGTTCAACACTCAGAGATATTACAAAAGAGATTGGCTGGACTCCAAAGGTTGTCAGAACTCCCCCAATTGAGAGCAGCACTGTAAAGCAGGTTCGCCAATATTTACGGGCGTCACATCAGGATAGAAAAGAATTCCTTAGAAGAATTGGCCGGAGAATTCACAGAGATATCATCTCACGTGATAACTGGATTCGTGTAACAACGCTTGGATGTTGCAGGGAAGTTGGAAGAGCAGCATTTCTATTAAGTACACCGGAAAGTAAAGTGCTCATTGACTGTGGTGATAAACCTGACAGTGATGCAACTCCATATCTGTACATTCCGGAAATCCATCCATTATCACAGCTTGATGCAGTTGTTCTAACCCATGCACATCTTGATCACTGTGCATATGTTCCTCTTCTCTATAAATATGGGTATGAAGGCCCGGTTTATTCAACACCTCCGACA
The DNA here is from genome assembly GCA_964434005.1 of uncultured Methanospirillum sp. Lineage (GTDB taxonomy): Archaea > Halobacteriota > Methanomicrobia > Methanomicrobiales > Methanospirillaceae > Methanospirillum. The sequence goes on along the minus strand of CAYSSW010000027.1, from coordinate 8,435 downwards.
AGAGACCTTGCTGCTATGCTTCAACTTGATTATCTTGATGTAACAAACAAGGAAGGAAAGCAGATTCCATATTCATCCAATGAAGTAAAAGAATATATTAAACACTCTATTGTCCTCAATTATGGTTGTGTTACAGATATTGCTCCTGATATCAAGCTGACATTCCACAATGCTGGACATATTCTAGGATCTGCCATTGCGCATTTCCATATTGGGGATGGCCTTTACAATGTAGCTTTTTCAGGTGATATTCATTATGGAAAGAGCAGACTCTTTAATGCTGCAACTAATCATTTCCCACGGCTTGAAACGCTAATCATGGAATCTACATATGGTGGTTCACAGGATATGCAGCCTATGAGAGCAGATGCCGAAGAAAAGCTCTACAGTGTCTTTAATGAAGTGTTAAGTCGTGGTGGAAAGGTTATAATCCCGGCATTTGCAGTCGGGCGTTCACAGGAAGTAATGCTTGCTATTGAAGAGGGTATAAGATATGAAAAGATACCAGCAACAAAAGTATATCTTGATGGTATGATTAAGGAAGCAACTGCCATCCATACAACATATCCTGAATATCTTAATTCTGACCTTAGAAACCTTATTTTTAAGGAAGGACATAATCCATTCCTTAATGAATGTTTTGAACAGGTTGATTCGCCGGCAAAGCGTGAAAAGGTCATAACTGGTGAACCATGTATCATCATCACAACAAGTGGTATGCTTAACGGTGGACCTGTAATGGAATATCTTAGAAATCTTGCAGCTGATGAACGGAATGCATTAGTTTTTGTCGGTTATCAGGCAGATGGAACAATGGGACGCAGAATTCAAAAAGGCTGGCGAGAAATACCAATTGGTAACCGTGAGACAATTGTCATTAATCTTGATTGTATTACTGTTGATGGTTTCTCCGGTCACTCTGACAGACGCCAGTTGATGAATTTTGTGCAGCATATGCAGCCAAAACCAGAAAAGATCTTCACTGTCCATGGAGATGAGAATAAGACCATTGATCTTGCAAGTTCAATATATAAACGAAACCATATTCAGACCTTCTCACCAATGAATTTAGAAACTTATCGTCTGGTATAAGGTGATGTTAAAGCGGGATTATCTTCTTTTTTTTGCTCTTTTTGCTGTAATGGCACTTTCAAATGCAATAGTTCCAATTCTTCCTGAAATAAATACAAATCTTCGCGATCAAACATTCATCTTCTCGGCATATTTTTTCGGCGCAATGTTGCTTACACTTCCGGCAGGACTTTTAAGTGAAAAGACCGGTCAAAAAGTTTTGATAAATATAGGGCTCATTATCAGTATCATCAGTGGTTTATCACTTATTTTTGCAACTGACACTGTATTAATTATCGCCGGAAGATTAATTGAAGGCTTTGGAGCAGGTATTTTTATTGCATCCTCTCTTTCATATATTAGTTATCAGAAAGATCTAAAATTAATTAGTTATTTTTTTGCAACTACAAATATTGGATTTTTATCAGGGTATACTTTTACCGGATGGCTTGCAGAGGAAACAGAGATAGCAAAAACCGGTCTTATACTATTTACTATTCTTTTAATTGTTTCATCTGCTCTGATTTTTGTCTTTAAAATCTCATCAAACCAAAAAAATTTAGATAGATCTCTTAATATCTTTACAGAACTTTTCCGGATGCTTAAAGACAACTTCTGGCTCTTTGTAACTATCATAACAGTGCCTGGTATCACAGGGTTTGTTCAGGCTGCCTTTCCAGAGCTTTCTTCCATTTCGATAGATGAGATTGGATTAGTACTTGCCTTTATGAGTGTTGCATCAATTTTTGCAGCCCTTATTGCTCCAAAGCTTAAATTAAGACCAATTTTGATAATTCAAATGATGTGCATAATGATGGGAATACTAATCCTGATATTTTCATCATTTTATCTATCACTCATCCTGATGGGCTTTATTGTCGGATTGTTAAACTTTGCTCAACTCGCTTTCTTATCAGTCAGAGAAAAAAATCAGGGAATTGCAGTTGGTCTCTATTCAGTGCTAAATTATGCGGGAATGGCACTAATACCTGCTGCCGGAGGTCTACTCACCGAAACGTATTCCTTGAAGTTTACCTGTATCGTATTTTGTATAATTTCTATCATTTCTGTTATAACGATTAGACATGTCAGATAAACAGAGAGATGCCTGGGACATAGAATATAAGACAAGAGGAAGATTATGGGGAAGATCTACCTTTGAATCGGAAGTTATTAATCCTAAATGTAGCAGTATTCTTGACATTGGAGTTGGTGATGGTAAAAATATCAGGAATATAACTGATAATGGACTATTTATTGTAGGTGTAGACTTTTCAAAAGAGGCACTTAAACTTTGTAAAAATGAAAAAGAATGCCATGTCATGCTTGTATGTGCAGATGCAGTAAAACTTCCTTTTATTAACGAGAGTTTTGACATCATTTATCTTCATCATATCCTTGGACATATGATACTTAAACAGAGGATTTCTTTGATAACTGAAACCACACGTATTTTAAAAACCGGCGGAGATCTATTTATAACAGTTTTTGGAGTAAATGATGTACGATATGGAAAAGGAACAATTATTGAAGAGAACACATTTTGTCGTGGTAATGGGATTATAACCCATTTTTTTAAAATTATTGAAGCATCTGATCTGTGTAATACTTGTTCTTCTCTTGAAATTGTTAAGACTTTAAATCCAAAATGGCCAATGTATGTTAACAACAGATCATATATAAGAGAAGAAATTCGTCTTACAATACGAAAGAATTGAAGATCATCTGACATAATTAGTAATAAAAATATAAAGGAAGAGACATAACATTTATCTATCATGTCAGATGACTTTGACTTTAATGAGTCTGAAAAGATCAATGAAAACGAGCTTTCCAGAATTGGAGTTTCTCTTCCATCAAATCTTCTTGATAATTTTGATCAGATATTAAAGCAACGTGGTTATTCATCAAGATCTGAAGGTATCCGTGATGCAATAAGATCCTATATACGATATTATAAATGGATGGGCGATATGAATGGCAATCGCCAGGGGATTATTACTCTTGTCTATGATCACCATCAACGAGGACTTATTGCAGCAATTACTGACATTCAACATGATTATCTGAATATTATTCAGGCATCGCTTCATTCTCATGTAACACATAGCAGATGTGTTGAAGTATTACTTGTAAAGGGTGATGCAAAAGAAGTTAAGAGAATTGCAGAGAGACTTATGGCACAAAAGGGAGTAGAAACAGTAAAACTTACTACAATTCCTCTTGAGGGCTAATATTAACAATGAAATTTGATAAAGATAATGTATGTATCCTCATTCCAACATTAAATGAGGAACCAACTGTTGGATCAGTTATTAATCAATTTAAAGAAATTGGCTATAATAATATTCTTGTAATTGACGGGAAAAGTTCTGATAATACAAGAAATTTGGCGTTAGAAGCCGGTGCTAAAGTTATCCTTCAGAAAGGTAAAGGGAAAGGTAATGCTTTAATTCAGGCTATTTCTCTTATTCAGTCTGATTATGTGATGCTTATTGATGGTGACGGGACATGTAGTCCGTCTAATGCTGATGAGATGATGGATCTTTTACTCTCCGGATATGATCAAGTCATAGGTAATCGTCTGGTTCCTGATAATTATCACTCTTTTAACCGGTTAAATCTTACCGGTGATATAATTTTGAATTATCTTTTTAAAGTAGCTCATGGGAAATATCTTGTTGATATTCTTTCAGGATATCGTGTATTTACAGCTAAATCACTGCATGAGATGAAGCTTTTTGAACAAGGTTTTGGGATAGAGACAGAGATCTCATCTGAAACAGTGAGAAATCATCACAAAGTTGCAGTTATACCGATAAAATATGGCGTTCGGACTGGTACCCCTGCAAAACTAAACCCAATTCATGATGGTTATAAGATTGGACGTACCATTTATAGACTTGCAAAACACAATAACCCATTATTTTATTTTGGATTTATTGGCGCGATTCTGATAGTTATTGGATTAGGCGTAGGTGTTTTTATTGTTCTTGAATGGCTGAAAAATATCGATCACCTACCACTAACAATTCTTATGATAATGCTTGTTATCATCGGACTTCAGGTTTTTATGTTTGGTATTCAATCAGATATGCAACTTGTTTACCAGCGGGAACTTCTCCTTGAGATAAAGGAACTAAAAAATAATAAAGATGAGAAAGATTAATAACTCAATCTTTATCTGTCATTAGAGATGAAATGTATTTGCAACTGCGGTAATAGTCTAGGGGTATGACAGAGGCTTCCCAAGCCTTTAGCCCGGGTTCGATCCCCGGTTATCGCATCTTTTTTAACTTGCATTTGGAATATCAAATTCGTAGTAATCAGAATTTTCATCTTCAGATCCTTCTTCCATCATATCAAGATAGGATTTAAGTGCATCAACAAGGATATCTTCGATTGATGTACCAATTGATGAAGAGAGAATACTTAAGGCATTGACCATTTCATCAGGAAGTTCAATCTGAAATACAGAAGACATGAGTATTATAATAATTTAGTGCTATTCAGTTTTTACGGTATCATCCTGAGTAGTCTATGGATAATCATAATTTACTCTGAGTATAATGTGTAATTAGAAAAACGCGGATGGCAAAAACATCGTGATGTAAAACATGACAGATCTTACAGGCAGTACAAAAGCTATTTGTATAGGAGTCAAGAACGGGGCAGGAGTCCTAAAAGAAGTTGATACAATATTTGCCGAGAATAATGCAAATATCACCACAATTCACCTTGATTTATTTGAAGCAAAAAATGATGGAGGAACAGGTGCTTTATATATAGAATACCAGGGAGAAACAGAACCTTCACTTCTTTTAGATAAACTAAATGAATTACCATCTATATCAGAAATCAAAGTTCAAAAGCCATTTGTGGATATTTTTGGAAAACGTGTGATAATTATTGGGGGTGGTGCTCAAGTGGCGCAGGTGGCGCTTGGTGCTGTAAACGAAGCTGACAGGCATAATATCAGAGGAGAAAAAATTTCAGTGGATACTATTCCTCTTGTTGGAGAAGAGACTATTGCACAGGCTGTAGAAACTGTCCTTAGACTTAAACGTGCTTCTATTCTTGTCCTTGCAGGTTCTCTTATGGGAGGAAAGATTTCAAAGGCTGTAGATAAAGTAAGAGCTGCCGGAATTCCGGTCATTACATCAAATATGGCAGGAACAGTTCCTGAACATGCTGATCTTGTCGTATCAGATCCAATACAGGCCGGAGTATTTGCTGTTATGCAGGTTTCAAATATTGCGGTTTTTGATATAAAAAGAGTAAGGGGACGTAAATTTTGACACATATTGAAGTTATTGAAAGAGCAGTAAACACACTATTTCATGATGGACTCATCGTTTATCCAACCGACACAGTCTATGGACTTGGTGGTGATGCCCTTTCTGAAGAGGCAATACTTAAGGTCTATGAAGCAAAAGGACGGGAATACCATAAACCAATATCAATTGCCGTCTGTGATCCTGATATGATAGCAACCGTTGGATATGTCGATGAGATTACCGCCGCATTTATTGAAGAATTTCTCCCAGGACCTGTTACTCCGATTATTAAGGCAAGGGGAGTACTTCCACGGACACTTCTTGCAGGAACAGGGAAAATAGGTATCAGATATCCTGCGAATGATACTGCACTTGAAATAATCCGCAAGTTTGATACTCCAATCACTTCTACAAGTGCAAATATGTCTGGCGGGCCAAATCCTATCGTTGTTGCTGACTGTCGTTTACCATATGATTTTGCAGTTGATATTGGGCCACTTCCAGGTACTCCTTCAACGATTGTAGATCTTGTTGAAAAAGAGATCGTAAGATTTGGACCTGATGTTGAGAATATTGGACGTTTTCTTGCTGAATGGGCATGATTTTCATGATGCCTGTAAGAATTCGAGATTTTATAAAAGATGTTGATGACTGGTTTTTTGCAACCGCTGCATATGATAACGATAAGGCTGTTGGTTGTATTCTTCGTTATATTCCTGATAAAAATGGAACAAGGGTTTCACCTGATGGGATGCACTATAGAAAAGTTGACTTTAATGAAGCATTTTCATTAATTGCAGAAAAAAAACCTGAATATGCAGGACTTGTCCACCGAGTTCCTAAAGATAGGATCAAATGTGTGCTCAAGCCTGATGTTGAACTTCCAGGTATCGCAAATCGTGATTTCCGGGTTAATCGACTGAATAAGATTTTAAATCTTCCTGCGGGATCATTTGGTGTTACCGGTTCAATGATCTGTGGGCTTGAAAATGAAGAGTCTGATATTGATGGGGTTGTTTATGGGAATGCATTTCCCCTTGCTCAAAAGAGACTTTTGGATGGGATAAAATCCGGACAGATAGAAGCTCTTGATGATGCGCTCTGGCATAAGGTTTACAGAAAGAGAAAACCGGAATTAAGCTTCGAAGAGTTTCTGATTCATGAACTTAGAAAATGTAATCGTGGACAGATTAACGGAACATATTTTGACCTCCTCTACTCGCGGGATTATTCTTCTCTTTCAGGCTCTATTATGGCAAAAGGGCAGGTGACAGGTGCAAAAACAATTACTGCAAAAGTTACAGATGCGACTTTTTCATTTGATAGCCCTGCTGTTTATGAGATAGATGATAAGGAAATTTCGCGTGTTCTTTCATTTACTCATACTTATACTGGTCAGGCCAAAGTGGGTGAAGATATTGAGGTAAAAGGGATAATTGAACGCCATGATGATGAACTCTGGATGATTGTCGGGACATCACGTGAAGCTAAAGGTGAGTATATTAAATCACTCACTCTTCTTGAAAAAGAGACTTGATAAAGTCCTATACGGCGTTTCACATTTATCTTTAAATAAACAGTTTTTGCAGGGTGCATTTGAAAGTTTTTCCGGGAAATATCCATTCCTGATTTTTTTATATAACCTAATCAGATGGATAAGGAGTCTTCTGTCACGAGGTCCGGGCTGATAATGCCGGACTGTTCCTGATCTAATATATTCAATATTTCCTCCAGTGAGATGAGTATTGTTTTGTTCATTATATGCAAGAAGATATCCAGTAATTCTTAATCTGTCATCTGCATAACAGCCAACATCTGGTGCATTTCTGCATCTTACTATTGAAAATTTTTTATTTTTATCACATTTATCTATCTGACCGGATATCATTAGTCTTTCTGATTTTACTATTATATCCTGCATATCCGGGTAGATTAATTCTGCATTTTTTGAACTCATGTAACAGTCTGAAAAATATGTCTTCATTTCGTCGTCTATTTCAGGAGCAATCAGGCGAATATCTTCCCATATTTGATCAGGATTCTGCTTTAATGGGATTCCTGATGCAATCTGCCGACATATATGATACTGGACTGGTATTTTCTGTTTATTCCCAAGTCGATAATAGCATCGACGCGGGCATATTACTGTTGCAGCGAGATCTGATATTGAGATATATGGGTTTAAATTTGTGTTAGAATCGTTCATTTTATCGGGTATCCGTTGTAATAGTTAAGTAATGTCATCTAATGAGATACAGGTTACAATACCTCCAAATCTGGAACCGGTATACAGTAATATGATTCAGGTTGCGTATAAAGAGGATGAATTTACTTTCATGTTTCTACACCAGATTCCTGGGATCAATCAGGCAAGAGGTAAAGCTGTTGTCAGTCTTTCTCCAACACATGCCAAGAATCTTTTAAATGTCCTTCAAAAAACTGTTTCTGAGTATGAACAGAAGTTTCGCCCACTTGATACACAAAATAATGATAAGCCACAGAATGTTACTTCAATGACTGGTTACTCATAATCAATTCCTTTTTTTAGTTGTTCAGACAATGTATACAGGCGCCGTTGTGGCTTAGAGGTATAGCGGCTGATTCGTAATCAGCAGGCCGAGGGTTCAATTCCCTCCAGCGGCTTAAAAGGGCCTTTTTTGGTTTTGACATATATTAAAAAAATTTTTAAGAAATATATATGGAAAAATACTCGATTTTTAGATTAAAACTATAGAGGCTGTTGGATTAGATTATTGCATAATAATTAGATATAGTATTTCTGCCTATCCATATTTTCTTGAGATGCAATATGGACATAAAAAACTCGTGAATTTATTTATCCCCTGCTTCTTTTGCAGAATGAATTCCTTGAATTTCTTCATTGAACCTCTCGAACAGACTTTTCGAAGGTTCTGTGTCAAACAAATCAGACTCCATTCGTCCTGACAATGCGTTATTCCTCTTCGATTTAATGTTCTCATTCCTCTATTTTGTTTAATCCATCCAAACACAGGTTCAATAATGACCTTGCTTTTAGAGTATATCCTTTTTGATGCATACGGGGTCATTTTTACCTCCATTATCCCT
>CAYSSW010000026.1:3455-29746 GCA_964434005.1 uncultured Methanospirillum sp. | reverse complement strand
TTAATTTAGCACATTCAAATAGTGCATGGCATAAAGATGTAGCGGAAAGAGTTCAAAAAATTGCCCTTAAAAAGGGGATTAGGATTGGAATTCTTGCCGATATTCCAGGTCTAAAGATGAGAATTCGATCCATCAAACCCGGATTTGAATCCCTTAAAAATGGTGAAATAATTACAATTTCTGGAAAAAAAGAAGATTCTGAAATAATCATTGGACCGGAATGTTCAATTCCTCATGTCTATCCAGGGGATGAGATCTTGATTGATAACAGTAATCTTGTCCTCCGAGTTATCAACGAAACAGATCCGATTGAACCAATATCTGCGATGGTCATAAAAGGCGGAAAAATTTGCAAAAATAATGGTGTTGCAATTCCTTTACGTATGGCAGACATTCCATATACTGCTGAAGAACTCTCTAATTATATTGAAATGGTCAAGTATATCAGACCTGATTATGTAGCACTCTCATATATACGATATGAAAAGGATGTAACAGATATCAGGAAATTATTTGACAAGAAAATACAGATAATCTCTAAAATCGAAACCAAAGAAGCCTGTGAAAATATAGAGGCGATAATACGTGTATCAGATGGGATAATGGTTGCTCGTGGAGATCTCGGCATTGAGATGTCTCCTGAAAAAGTTCCATATCTACAAAAAAAGATAATCCGGCTTTGTAATGAAACTGGAAAGCCGGTAATTACCGCAACAGAAATGCTTGAATCAATGGTAAACAAAAATTTGCCAACGCGCGCTGAAGTTGCAGATGTTGCAAATGCCATTTATGATGGAACTGATGTAACAATGCTCTCTGCCGAGACTTCTATTGGACTAAATCCTGCTGAATCTGTCAAAGTTATGGCAAGAATAATTGCAGAGACTGAAAAATACTCCAAACCTGTAAAGGAAAAGAATACGGTATCCAATAATACTCTCATTGAAGATAATATTGAAGGATATATAAGTTATAGTTCATGTCTTATTGCTGATTCTCTTAATTGTCCGGCAATTATTGCATATTCAAGATCAGGATTAACTGCACGCCGGGTCTCATTTTACCGTCCAAAAACTCCTATCCTTGTTGTAACTCCTGATGAACTTGTTGCAAGGTCTCTTCTTCTCTTTCGTGGAATTTATCCATTTGTTATTGAGCATATCCATACTGTTGATGATCTCTTTAAAAATGCGATATTACTTGGTAAGAAAACTGGCATTTTAAGAATTGGGGATCAGGTAGTTGTAATTGCCGGAAATTTAGACGGAGAGAAAGGCCGGACAAATATGTTAAAGGTTGAGGAGGTTAAAGCCAATTAAATCGAGATATAAACAATCTTAAATAATAACTCCTAATTTATTAAAATGGTTTTTGTTGAAAAGGGCCGAAAGGTTACATACCCTGGCATGTTCTTTCGAATAAAACCCAGTGCTTTACTATCCTTTATTGATGTAGATGAAGGCGCACCTCTTGTTACAGGTTATTCGAAAGGGGAACTTGTGGATACAGGACTTGTAATGCTGCCGGATTTAGTTAGTCCGGATGACAGGGAACGCTTTAGATCAATAATGCAGGAAGCACTTGAAAAAGAGAAAGTGTTTGTTATCAGGTTTTTGATGTCGCTAAAGAATGGTTTAAAGTCTGATGCAATAATTGTCGGCCATGGAATATTTAAGAATCCTTTAACTCTTACAGGAATTGAAGGCTATATTATCAAAATTACTGATAATGATGGCACTGCTGTTTATTCTTCAAATGAAGCTCATGTAAAGATGCTTGCTCATGCATCAGATCTTATTCTGATGTTTGATGCCGCCGGGAATATAAGATATTCTACACCCGTTCTAACAAGAATTCTTGGATATCCTGCCGGAAGGCTTGAAGGAACTGAAATATCTGGAATTATTGATGAGACTTCTCATGATATATTCTCAAAACTTGAGAAAGTTTGTATAACTGATAAACGAAAAGATGGAATATCATCTGAAATAAGGATGAAGAAAATTGATGGTACCAGCGTTCTAATGAAAATTACTCTTTTTGCTGAATCAGAATTAGGAGATGATTATGATGGGTCAATGATTCTGATAGGTGAAGAGAAGAAAATATCCTTTGATTTTGATATTTCGCCAATCCCTATGATAATTACAAGTGGAATTATTGCCACTATTTTAAAAAACAATTGTGAGTTTAAATTGCTAACCATGGGGGAAAATGTCTTTGAAGGTAAAAATATTACAGAGGTGGGATTGATTCCTGTAAGTGTAATAGAAACTGTTATAAAAACAGTTCAGGCAACAGATAAATACGGGCCTACAAAAATTTATAATGAAATCTTCGGGAAAAAATGTGAGATAATACTATCTGCAAAAATGGTTGATGCAGTAGATCTAAAAATTTTATGGGCATTTCAAATACTTTTTGAATCAGAAGAGATAGCAATCTCTGATCTGACTGATAGTTCCTGATAATATCATTGATAGCATCATTTTTATCTACTCATAAACTAAATTTTCTTTTATGGCAAAGTTAACTACTGAAATGAAAGAAGCTATTGGACAGATTAAGGTATTTCATCTTGCAACTGCTTCTAAAGATGGAGTTCCAAATGTAGCTCCAATGGGATCAGTTTTCCTCATCGATGATGAGACCCTCTTTATTGGCGATAATTTTATGAAGAAAACAATTGCAAATGTTCTTGAAAATCCAAAAGCAGCAGTTCTTGTTTTTGGTGGCGGTGTAAAAGGCTGTTTCCAGATAAAAGCAGATGTAATTATTGAAAATGAAGGGCATGATTTTGAAGAGATGAAAAAGAAGATTCAGGCCATGAAACCCACTTTAAATCCAAAACATCTGTTAAGATTAAAAATTACTGATATATTTGAATGTATGCCAGGTCCAAACGCCGGTAACAAGATGGTATAAAGGTTACAATTAGAGAACAACTTATGTGCTATATTTGTCATGTATAAATGTATAAAGCACTAAAGTATAACTAACGAATGCTGAAAATAGAAGACCTTCATGTGGAAGTTGCAGGAAAAGAGATCCTTCATGGAATAAACCTGCATATTGAACCGGGTCAGACTCATGTTCTGATGGGACCAAACGGTTCTGGAAAGTCAACACTCCTTATGACTCTCATGGGCTTTGATGCTTATGAAGTGACAAAAGGGAGAATATTTTTTAATGGAAAGGATGTAACTTACCTTCCCGTTCACGAGCGTGCCGAGCTTGGGATGGGCATAATGTTTCAGCGTCCTCCAACTATTTCAGGCTTAAAACTTGGCAAACTAATTGATGCTATATCAAAAGACGTAACTGAAAAAGACAGAACAGAAGCCATTTCAAAAATGAATATGAGTAATTTCCTTAATCGGGATATAAATCTTGGATTTTCAGGTGGAGAGATAAAAAGAAGCGAAATTCTTCAGATGTTGGTTCAAAAACCCTCGTTCATTATGCTTGATGAACCTGAAAGTGGTGTTGACCTTGAAAACATTCATCTGATGGGTAAATCTATCGCATACCTGCTTCAAAAGCACCAGAGGATTACAAACCGTCAGAATTCAGGTCTTGTAATTACTCACACAGGATATATCCTTGATTATCTTGATGTAGATAAGGGGCATGTCATGATTAATGGGGAGTTTAAATGTCATGGTAATCCACGTGAGATATTAAAACTTGTAAAAGAAAAAGGGTATCACGAATGTCTCCATTGCGAGTCGGTGAATTAACTAATTTCCCATCTCTTTTTTCATTATCCCCAGGATCCAGGATGCTTCTTGGGATGGCTGTTGGAGATTCTTTTGGCATCCGGTTTGAAAACCTTAAACGAGAAAGTTTTAAATTATCTTTCGCATATGACGAAGAAAAAAAGTATTCTGATGATACCCAGATGACTCTGGCAGTTGCCATGTTAATGGTATCAAAGCTTGAGTTTTCGAAGAAAAACCTTGCAGGTTCATTCATATCAATTTTTAAAGAGGATAGAAGAAAGGGTTATTCAAAACTAACATATAAGATGATAAGTTCAAAGAATCATGATGAGTTTCTTTCATATTTGACAGATGATGAATTAAAAGAAAGACGAAGTGATGGATCGGCAATGAGAGTCCTTCCAATCGGCTTTTACTCGGATATTAACGATGTCTTAAATAACGCAGTCATTAACTCAATCGTCTCTCATCGCCATCCAGATGCAATTCTTGCATGTAAGGCAATAGCACTTGCAGTATATCTTTCGTATCATAGAAGAATTCCTCTTCCACAAATTCCAGCACAGATTGTAAGAATACTTACACCGGTAATGAATGAGAAACAATTCTCATATCTACATACAATAGTTAACTCTTCCTTTGTCACTCCAAAAATGTTACTTAAAGAGTATTCTGATTATGGTGTTCCTTATACTGATGCACTTATTTTTACAGGAGCAGTGATTTACCTTATCAAAAATTATGGCAACAGCCCTGAAACTGCTCTCAGGGAAGCGATAAAACTTGGTGGTGATACTGATACGACAGCAGGTGTTGTATTAGGATTATCTCTAATTCATCCACAGGGTAAAATTGAAAAAAAATACTTTCTATCGCTTGAAAATGGAAAATATGGTAGAGACTTTATTAGAGATCTTGGTGATACTCTAACAGAATCATATCCGGCTATAGGGTAAGGGAATAGATTATACCAATTAACAGGATGATTATTAAACCTACAATTACTGCTGCCTGTATTGGGATTTCTTTATTTGTTGTAGCTTTATCAGCCTTTTCCACCTGAATATGTTTTTTCTGTCCTGATTTTCTCCATTCCTCCATTCCAGAACAGTTGTGGTTAAAAGGAAGTCTGTGATCCGGGCAAAAGGTTCCTTTACAGTAATTGCATGTAAAAACAGCTCCACCATTAATTTCCTCTCCACAGATGTCACATTTTTCCATAATTAATTCTTCCTGTCAGTAACCGGAATTACAAAAATCTCACTAACAACTTCAGAATTACTTTCATCTCCGGCATAGTAGGCTTGATAGTAGAGATAACCCGATTTTTCAGGTATAATATCAAGGACAAACTTTCCGGATGTATCTGTTATAACATTATTTCCAGATGTGTACCATGTAATTCCATCATTTGAATATTGAAGAGTCAGATTTTGGCCGCTCATAGGATATCCCAGATAATCTGTCAGAGTAAAAGTTATATATTCAGTGGTATTAACTGTTCCAATTTCTGGATTAGATGTAATATTCAGATAGGTCATATCTTCAGAAATTATCTCTTCTTTGAAAGTATCTAAAACATTTATAATCATCAGATTTGAGAAGAGTGGCCGGGCAGAAAGATCAATTCTGTTAATGGCTGAGAAGAAATAGGTTCCCGGAACTGATGGAGCTTTTGCATTATAGATAAAATCACCATTAAATCCGGTAACTGCATCAGAAGTACCCTTATATCTATCCCATATGCCATCTTCTGCATTATAAACGAAAAATCCTGGCATTTCACCGTTTACAGGGAGTCCATATGAATCTGAAAACCAGCCATAGATGGTCATATCTTCATCAGGTGACAGGGTTCTGTTGTCAGTTTTAATAGATAAAGTTCTTTTGTCAGGGATAACTTTCGCAGGAGGTGCATAGAGTGAAAGATTTTCCTTCAATTCTACTGGATCTGAATAGACTTTCACATATGTTTTACTATCCTCATAATATGCATACAGTTCAAATGAACCTGCATCAGGGAGATGTAATGACCTGTTAAATAAACCTTTCTCATCAGTTGTTGCAGTAATCTTTGAGAAAAGATTTGGATCTGTTCCATTCATCATAAATCTGACATCCCGTAAGGGAAGAGGTTTTTCACCAAAGGTTAGTCGTCCTGTAAGATTTATAATATCTCCAGGTCTGTATTCAGAGTCAGAAGAAGTTAATGAAATCTTTGTATCAGATACAGGAATATTTGAAAGATTTATAGCATTTATCTCAATCTTCTCTCCAAAAGTTCCAGGATTTATAGATTCCATCATTTCATAGATAGAACCTGTTACTATCTCTTTAGACTCATTTGTAGAAAGCTTCAGAAAATATTGTGTCTTTTCGTTGTATTCCGGAAGTATTGAAAAACATACTTTTCCCTCTTCATCAGTTTCTGCGGAAGAAATCATGTGTTTTCCGGTTGAATTTTTCTTTATTAGAAAGATCATAGAACTTGCCGGTCCAAAAACACTTGTGAGTTCACCGCTGATGTTTACAGGCCCATCGGGATAGTATAAATCAGGGGAAATATTACTCATCAGTGACATTCCAAACATCGTATCATGATCTTGTGGAACTTTCAAAATATCTTTCCATTCTGAAATATCATAACCATCAACAGGGAGTGCTGCCAGGCATTGAGTAAAAATCAGGCACAGGAAAAAAATAACAAATAATAATTGTTTTTTCATAATAATAAACCTCAGGTTACATACCGGTAGGTTTGGTACCGGTTGATAAAGTCATTAATACTTTTGGGGGTAAATTCGGGATTAAATTTCGAGATCTTATCTTCGATTAAAGATCTTCTATCATGTCTAAAGGTAATAGCTTCTTTGTAACATTGCATACCTTTATCATAAAGATTTTCTTCTTTAAATTCTGTCCGTGTGTTAATTCCTGCGGTAGGAATTGTCAGGAATGCGAAAGTGACATCCCCAAGTTTCTCATAAACAATCCCAGACGAAGGATCTGCTTCTAAAGATTTTATATAATAATCATAGGCTTTTGGATAATCATCTCTTTCAAGAGCAATATCTCCTGCAATTTCAAGATCAATAGAATTTGAAAGGATAAGAGTTAATATTTCATCTTTAACACTTTCTGCGGCATCAAATTGTTCATTTTTCGTATAGATCTTAATTTTTTCCTTTAAAATTCTCGCGTTTCCTGGATCTAATCGTAAAGCCTCATCATATGCCAATATTGCCTTTTCATCATCGGCGCTGTCCCGGATTGAGTTTGCCTTATATCTATAGTATTCCTTTTTATCAGGGTGCAGAGTTATGAGATAATCATAGACTTCTGCGGCTGTTCCATGTCTAAAAGTCATATCAGCAGTAGATGCAAAAATTTCTCCGGCTGTTGTTTGTAATTGTGGATTAAGATATTGTGATGAAATATTAAGAAACATTACCGGAAGGAGAAATATGACAAGAATTATGACAATTAGTACAAGTAGAAATGTTCTTCCATACCCCATAATACACCGAATATCTATTGTCTCAAATTATTTAATAAAGCAGACTTGTTCCCGCTTCTGACAGGTCTTCCTTCAAACCATGTATCAATCTCTCCGGGAGTTAAGAGTAAAGAGAGTTCTTTCATCTCTTTTATACTATATTGTCCGGGAGAGGTCGGACTGTCAATATAACAGTAGGTGTAAAGTGATCCAAAAAGTGCAAGAAGTGGTCGTGCATATCTACTAACATCGCCTGTAACGCTTACAATAACTTCACCTTCCCTACTCTCTTTGTTAGTAAATGAAAGAAGTGTGAGGATGTCGTCACGGCTTTTTGGCTGAACTGCAATCTTTGGTATATCACCAAAAGATCTAAGTGTCCTTGCAAGTTTTTCCAAACCAGCAGGGTCTGGCATTTCATTCATGTGCCGTGAGGCAATTACTTTTGCATTGTTTTCGTGAACAAAAGAAGAAAGATTGGAAAATTTTTCTTCAAGATCCACATAATCTGCGTATTTTATATGGTTTTTGAGCACTTCAAGGTAGCCATCGCTTTTGCCTGCATATGCTCCCCCCTCATCACTACTTCGAAGAGTCAGGACTATTGGACATCGCATTCTCTGCTTTAGATCAAAGATCAGATTACCAACCGGTTCTGTAATCATATCAAGTCTGACTTCTACAGCATCTGCATAACAGAGAAGGGGATTTGCAAACTGTCTGGGACTTGAAAGTGATGCAATGATATGAATTAATTTATTATCATCCGAATTCATATTATCCTCTACCGACAATAGAGGCATTTTTGATACTTATTGAAGGCATGATGAGAGATCCATAAGTTTTTGTTTCTTTACTGCATCCATCAGCCTTCATTAACATATCAAAGATATTTCCAGAGAGCATACCGGTTTTTACCGGTTTATTTAATTCTCCTCCTTCAATTATGAAAGGATTAGATAGTTCAACTGAAAAATCTCCTGACATTGGGTTTGCGGTATGCGCACCGATTAGAGATCTGATATAGAGTGAATCATCTTTCATAATATCCCTAGTTGGACCATTGATGCTTAAATTATGAAATCCAATTCCAGGAGCACCATTCTGCCCGGTTCTTGTAGCATTACCTGTGGAATTTTTTCCATATCTACATGCAGTTCTGATATCATAAGCAAAGGATTTTAGGACTCCGGATTTGATAAAGTCAATTTTTTGAGCAGGGCTTCCTTCTCCATCCCATAAACAGTTGGAAATTCCCCGTTCATCAATAGGATTATCACTTATCGTAAACGCAGGGCTAATCACTGTCTTATCCATCTTATCTACAAAATATGATCTGCCGGTATGGACATTTCGTCCAGATAGTGCAGGAAGCACTGTGGCATCAAGAATTTCGCATACTGCCATTGGAGAGAGAATAATATCATAAGTACCTGTCTTTATCTCTTCACCAGATTTGCCTTTATTTGCAAAAAATGCAGCAGTCTTTCCGATGTCTTCAGGATTTATCTTTGAAAGGCTCCATGAGCCATCTGAATCAGAACCTGTTGATTTATCAGATATCATCTCAACACCAAGATGAACACTGGTCTCACTGGTCTCATACCAGAGATCATTGGTATTTGCAATAATCTCTTTTACTCTGCCAAGTGAAACAGAACCAGATGTAATATGAGCGTCAGGATAGGCCTTTGCACCATTTTTCATCCTGTCTACAAGTTCAGTTAATTTTTCAGGTTCTATTGTAACAGACTCATCAAAAGATAATGGATTTTGGTTTAGTTTTACCGGTTTTGGAAGGCCTGTCCAGTCAAGAGGATCTGAAAACTGTGAACTGCTGATTGCCGCGTTAAGACATGGTTCCCAGTTTTCAGGATTATCAGTACTTGAAACACCAATTTTTCCGTTCTTAATTATTCTAATGACAATCCCGCTGTCAATCCCCTGACTTCCTATTGCAATATCGTTCTGTTTTAACTCTGCTGAAATTCCAGTGCCTGAAACATAATAAACCTCAGCTTCATCAACTTTTGACTCAGCCATTTTGAGGATTTTATCAATTGTCAACGTCAGACCCTCCAACAACTGCATTGTCAAGTAAAATATGAGGAGCTCCATCTGTTACAGGAACTGCCTGTCCATTCTTACCACAATATCCAGGATGAAGACCTTTGTCTTTTGCCGCCAAAAGCACTGAATGAAGAGTTGCAAGAATTTCACCTGATAAGGATACATCCCTGACCATTGTTGTTGTTTCACCATTCTCAATCAGGTATCCATATTCTGCATTAAATTGGAACATTCCACGACCAGGATCTACCTGTCCGCCACGTGATCCTTTAAGGAGAATTCCATTCTTACAACTCTCAAGCATCTCTTCATATGAGGAGTCACCATTCTCAATAAATGTATTACTCATCCTGACAATTGGAATCTCTCCAGCCATACCACGGGCATGGCCTGGAAGTCCGGTATCACCTCCAATTGATGCTAAGGTTTCTTTAGAATGCATATATGAATGAAGTACTCCTTTTGAGATAATTTCGGTTCGCATCGTCGCTGATCCCTCATCATCTACAGGACAAAATCCAAATTCCATTAATGACGGATCATCAGCTATTGTTATGATGGGACTTCCAATCTGCTCACCAAGTTTTCCTTTAAGAACACTGCTTCCTTCTTTTACAAGGTCACCTTCAGCTGCATGCCCGACTGCTTCATGTGCAAAAACACCTGCAAGTTCAGGGTCAAGAATTGCTTGCATTATCCCGCCCTTTGCTGCCTTTGCATCAAGAAGGCTTATTGCACGTTCGGCTGCAAGAGAAGCTAGATCCTCACGATGTCGAATATTCATGCCCTTAATTGTATGGTCACGTTCATATCCCATCTGAACGACTCCATTTCTGCTTGCGACAGCCATTACATTAAACCCTGATCTACAGAGTTCATATCTATATCTATTGTCTGATGAATCAATAAAAGACACTTCGGTTGCCTTTTCAACATATGCAACACGTCTTGAGACTATTTCGGGTCTGATTGCTGCTTTGTCAAGATCAGTTAGAATTGAAACTTTTTCTTCAAGACTTACACTCCTTGGATCTTCACCGGTTTTTGGTATCTTGTGCATTGAAGATTTGGTGTCTGTCAGTTCAATTCGTTCTGTTGTGATATCGGCTGTATTTAATGCCTGTAAAAGTAATTTATCCGGAATCTTATCTTCTGGAATTTCATCTCCTGTAAGGGTTAATACACCCCAACCATTTGCTCCAAGAACACGTAGAATTGCCTTATCAATAAATGAACTACCTGCCTGCTCAACTCTGCCATTGTCGATATCAATCTGTGTTACTTCACCACTAACCCTTCGAAGATCAAAGTATCTGATCAATGATAAATCGCCCTTTGTATTGCCTGATGTTTTTACGGTCATTGTAATGTCGTCCGGGGAATTATATCTGGAACATGAAAGTTTTTGCCAGATCCTGTCAAAATCTTGAGTTTATCAAGGAAACTGTCACGATTATCAGGTACAAGTGCAATATCAAGCACTTCATGTATATTGTCGACTGGAATGATAGTTACCATCTTCTCATATTCTTCTTCAATAAGGACATCTTCCAGATTTGATCTTGGAATGATGATGGTTCTAATTCCTGCCTTTGCAGCAGCCTCAATCTTATAGGTAACACCACCTATTGGAAGGACATCTCCACGAACAGAGAGTGAACCAGTCATTGCAATATCCTGACGCACAGGAATCTGTTCAAGAGCACTTATAGCTGCAGTAGCAACAGTAATAGATGCAGAATCTCCTTCAACTCCTGAATAGGTACCAATAAACTGGATATGAATATCAATATTTTTAATGTTCTTTCCAGTAAATCGTTTTAAAATTGCTCCAACGTTCTTAATAGATTCTTGTGCAATCTCCTTTAAAAGACCGGTTGCTATAATGTTGCCTCCGTCTCCCTGAGCCGGAGAAATTGCTGCCATTATTGGAAGCACTGAACCAGCATCACTTCCCATAACAGCAAGTCCATTTACACGGCCAATCTGAGTTCCCTCAACTACTGCAAGTTCATACTCGCGGGTTCTACGAATAACCTGATCTGATATCTGATCTTCAATCGATCTAGCAGTTCTTTTAGCCTGTATAACATGACGTCTTGTAGTAAGCTGTGCATTCTCCTGACGTGCAAGATCACCGGCAACTCTGATAAGTCCGCCCATGTCACGAAGACGTAGTGTTAGGTGACCTTTACGGTTAGATCTCCTTCTTGCTTCATGAATTATTTCATCAATTGCTTCCTTATCAAAATGAGGAATCATTCCATCATTCTTGATCTCCTGGGCAATGAATACAAGGAATTTTGCACGGTTTTCAGGAGTATCTGGCATCGTATCTTCCATATATACCTCATAACCATTACCTCTGATACGAGATCGTAAGGCAGGATGCATACCTTCAACTGCATCAAGATTTCCGGCAGCAACCATCACGAAATCACATGGAACTGGTTCAGTTCTGACCATTGCACCTGATGATCGCTCACTCTGACCTGTGATTGAGAATGAGCCTTCCTGCATTGCTGTAAGAAGACTTTGCTGTGCTGGAAGCCCTAATGTATTAATCTCATCAATAAAAAGAACACCTTTGTGCGCACGGTGAATAGCTCCTGCTTCTACCCTGTCATGTGCAGGTGTTTCAAGGCCTCCTGATTGGAAGGGATCATGCCGCACATCACCAAGGAGAGCGCCGGCGTGTGAACCTGTTGCATCAATAAATGGTGCAGTTTTGCTTTTTTCATTAGATACAAGGAGTTTTGGCACCATCTGTTCTTCACGGGGCGTAGTATATCGAAGAGCCATAAAGATGAAAGCCGCAGCAATAATTCCCATCAGCCATTGGAATGTAATTAAAGAATAACCTACAATTCCAATGATTAGAATCATAATTAAAGTATTTCTGAACTGAATCTTCTTGCGTGCCTCAGCTTTATGCGCTGCTACTATCTCTTTACCACGTCCACTCTTTACTGTCCTGATAATATCATTGATAGCATCATTTTTATCTACTCATAAACTAAATTTTCTTTTATGGCAAAGTTAACTACTGAAATGAAAGAAGCTATTGGACAGATTAAGGTATTTCATCTTGCAACTGCTTCTAAAGATGGAGTTCCAAATGTAGCTCCAATGGGATCAGTTTTCCTCATCGATGATGAGACCCTCTTTATTGGCGATAATTTTATGAAGAAAACAATTGCAAATGTTCTTGAAAATCCAAAAGCAGCAGTTCTTGTTTTTGGTGGCGGTGTAAAAGGCTGTTTCCAGATAAAAGCAGATGTAATTATTGAAAATGAAGGGCATGATTTTGAAGAGATGAAAAAGAAGATTCAGGCCATGAAACCCACTTTAAATCCAAAACATCTGTTAAGATTAAAAATTACTGATATATTTGAATGTATGCCAGGTCCAAACGCCGGTAACAAGATGGTATAAAGGTTACAATTAGAGAACAACTTATGTGCTATATTTGTCATGTATAAATGTATAAAGCACTAAAGTATAACTAACGAATGCTGAAAATAGAAGACCTTCATGTGGAAGTTGCAGGAAAAGAGATCCTTCATGGAATAAACCTGCATATTGAACCGGGTCAGACTCATGTTCTGATGGGACCAAACGGTTCTGGAAAGTCAACACTCCTTATGACTCTCATGGGCTTTGATGCTTATGAAGTGACAAAAGGGAGAATATTTTTTAATGGAAAGGATGTAACTTACCTTCCCGTTCACGAGCGTGCCGAGCTTGGGATGGGCATAATGTTTCAGCGTCCTCCAACTATTTCAGGCTTAAAACTTGGCAAACTAATTGATGCTATATCAAAAGACGTAACTGAAAAAGACAGAACAGAAGCCATTTCAAAAATGAATATGAGTAATTTCCTTAATCGGGATATAAATCTTGGATTTTCAGGTGGAGAGATAAAAAGAAGCGAAATTCTTCAGATGTTGGTTCAAAAACCCTCGTTCATTATGCTTGATGAACCTGAAAGTGGTGTTGACCTTGAAAACATTCATCTGATGGGTAAATCTATCGCATACCTGCTTCAAAAGCACCAGAGGATTACAAACCGTCAGAATTCAGGTCTTGTAATTACTCACACAGGATATATCCTTGATTATCTTGATGTAGATAAGGGGCATGTCATGATTAATGGGGAGTTTAAATGTCATGGTAATCCACGTGAGATATTAAAACTTGTAAAAGAAAAAGGGTATCACGAATGTCTCCATTGCGAGTCGGTGAATTAACTAATTTCCCATCTCTTTTTTCATTATCCCCAGGATCCAGGATGCTTCTTGGGATGGCTGTTGGAGATTCTTTTGGCATCCGGTTTGAAAACCTTAAACGAGAAAGTTTTAAATTATCTTTCGCATATGACGAAGAAAAAAAGTATTCTGATGATACCCAGATGACTCTGGCAGTTGCCATGTTAATGGTATCAAAGCTTGAGTTTTCGAAGAAAAACCTTGCAGGTTCATTCATATCAATTTTTAAAGAGGATAGAAGAAAGGGTTATTCAAAACTAACATATAAGATGATAAGTTCAAAGAATCATGATGAGTTTCTTTCATATTTGACAGATGATGAATTAAAAGAAAGACGAAGTGATGGATCGGCAATGAGAGTCCTTCCAATCGGCTTTTACTCGGATATTAACGATGTCTTAAATAACGCAGTCATTAACTCAATCGTCTCTCATCGCCATCCAGATGCAATTCTTGCATGTAAGGCAATAGCACTTGCAGTATATCTTTCGTATCATAGAAGAATTCCTCTTCCACAAATTCCAGCACAGATTGTAAGAATACTTACACCGGTAATGAATGAGAAACAATTCTCATATCTACATACAATAGTTAACTCTTCCTTTGTCACTCCAAAAATGTTACTTAAAGAGTATTCTGATTATGGTGTTCCTTATACTGATGCACTTATTTTTACAGGAGCAGTGATTTACCTTATCAAAAATTATGGCAACAGCCCTGAAACTGCTCTCAGGGAAGCGATAAAACTTGGTGGTGATACTGATACGACAGCAGGTGTTGTATTAGGATTATCTCTAATTCATCCACAGGGTAAAATTGAAAAAAAATACTTTCTATCGCTTGAAAATGGAAAATATGGTAGAGACTTTATTAGAGATCTTGGTGATACTCTAACAGAATCATATCCGGCTATAGGGTAAGGGAATAGATTATACCAATTAACAGGATGATTATTAAACCTACAATTACTGCTGCCTGTATTGGGATTTCTTTATTTGTTGTAGCTTTATCAGCCTTTTCCACCTGAATATGTTTTTTCTGTCCTGATTTTCTCCATTCCTCCATTCCAGAACAGTTGTGGTTAAAAGGAAGTCTGTGATCCGGGCAAAAGGTTCCTTTACAGTAATTGCATGTAAAAACAGCTCCACCATTAATTTCCTCTCCACAGATGTCACATTTTTCCATAATTAATTCTTCCTGTCAGTAACCGGAATTACAAAAATCTCACTAACAACTTCAGAATTACTTTCATCTCCGGCATAGTAGGCTTGATAGTAGAGATAACCCGATTTTTCAGGTATAATATCAAGGACAAACTTTCCGGATGTATCTGTTATAACATTATTTCCAGATGTGTACCATGTAATTCCATCATTTGAATATTGAAGAGTCAGATTTTGGCCGCTCATAGGATATCCCAGATAATCTGTCAGAGTAAAAGTTATATATTCAGTGGTATTAACTGTTCCAATTTCTGGATTAGATGTAATATTCAGATAGGTCATATCTTCAGAAATTATCTCTTCTTTGAAAGTATCTAAAACATTTATAATCATCAGATTTGAGAAGAGTGGCCGGGCAGAAAGATCAATTCTGTTAATGGCTGAGAAGAAATAGGTTCCCGGAACTGATGGAGCTTTTGCATTATAGATAAAATCACCATTAAATCCGGTAACTGCATCAGAAGTACCCTTATATCTATCCCATATGCCATCTTCTGCATTATAAACGAAAAATCCTGGCATTTCACCGTTTACAGGGAGTCCATATGAATCTGAAAACCAGCCATAGATGGTCATATCTTCATCAGGTGACAGGGTTCTGTTGTCAGTTTTAATAGATAAAGTTCTTTTGTCAGGGATAACTTTCGCAGGAGGTGCATAGAGTGAAAGATTTTCCTTCAATTCTACTGGATCTGAATAGACTTTCACATATGTTTTACTATCCTCATAATATGCATACAGTTCAAATGAACCTGCATCAGGGAGATGTAATGACCTGTTAAATAAACCTTTCTCATCAGTTGTTGCAGTAATCTTTGAGAAAAGATTTGGATCTGTTCCATTCATCATAAATCTGACATCCCGTAAGGGAAGAGGTTTTTCACCAAAGGTTAGTCGTCCTGTAAGATTTATAATATCTCCAGGTCTGTATTCAGAGTCAGAAGAAGTTAATGAAATCTTTGTATCAGATACAGGAATATTTGAAAGATTTATAGCATTTATCTCAATCTTCTCTCCAAAAGTTCCAGGATTTATAGATTCCATCATTTCATAGATAGAACCTGTTACTATCTCTTTAGACTCATTTGTAGAAAGCTTCAGAAAATATTGTGTCTTTTCGTTGTATTCCGGAAGTATTGAAAAACATACTTTTCCCTCTTCATCAGTTTCTGCGGAAGAAATCATGTGTTTTCCGGTTGAATTTTTCTTTATTAGAAAGATCATAGAACTTGCCGGTCCAAAAACACTTGTGAGTTCACCGCTGATGTTTACAGGCCCATCGGGATAGTATAAATCAGGGGAAATATTACTCATCAGTGACATTCCAAACATCGTATCATGATCTTGTGGAACTTTCAAAATATCTTTCCATTCTGAAATATCATAACCATCAACAGGGAGTGCTGCCAGGCATTGAGTAAAAATCAGGCACAGGAAAAAAATAACAAATAATAATTGTTTTTTCATAATAATAAACCTCAGGTTACATACCGGTAGGTTTGGTACCGGTTGATAAAGTCATTAATACTTTTGGGGGTAAATTCGGGATTAAATTTCGAGATCTTATCTTCGATTAAAGATCTTCTATCATGTCTAAAGGTAATAGCTTCTTTGTAACATTGCATACCTTTATCATAAAGATTTTCTTCTTTAAATTCTGTCCGTGTGTTAATTCCTGCGGTAGGAATTGTCAGGAATGCGAAAGTGACATCCCCAAGTTTCTCATAAACAATCCCAGACGAAGGATCTGCTTCTAAAGATTTTATATAATAATCATAGGCTTTTGGATAATCATCTCTTTCAAGAGCAATATCTCCTGCAATTTCAAGATCAATAGAATTTGAAAGGATAAGAGTTAATATTTCATCTTTAACACTTTCTGCGGCATCAAATTGTTCATTTTTCGTATAGATCTTAATTTTTTCCTTTAAAATTCTCGCGTTTCCTGGATCTAATCGTAAAGCCTCATCATATGCCAATATTGCCTTTTCATCATCGGCGCTGTCCCGGATTGAGTTTGCCTTATATCTATAGTATTCCTTTTTATCAGGGTGCAGAGTTATGAGATAATCATAGACTTCTGCGGCTGTTCCATGTCTAAAAGTCATATCAGCAGTAGATGCAAAAATTTCTCCGGCTGTTGTTTGTAATTGTGGATTAAGATATTGTGATGAAATATTAAGAAACATTACCGGAAGGAGAAATATGACAAGAATTATGACAATTAGTACAAGTAGAAATGTTCTTCCATACCCCATAATACACCGAATATCTATTGTCTCAAATTATTTAATAAAGCAGACTTGTTCCCGCTTCTGACAGGTCTTCCTTCAAACCATGTATCAATCTCTCCGGGAGTTAAGAGTAAAGAGAGTTCTTTCATCTCTTTTATACTATATTGTCCGGGAGAGGTCGGACTGTCAATATAACAGTAGGTGTAAAGTGATCCAAAAAGTGCAAGAAGTGGTCGTGCATATCTACTAACATCGCCTGTAACGCTTACAATAACTTCACCTTCCCTACTCTCTTTGTTAGTAAATGAAAGAAGTGTGAGGATGTCGTCACGGCTTTTTGGCTGAACTGCAATCTTTGGTATATCACCAAAAGATCTAAGTGTCCTTGCAAGTTTTTCCAAACCAGCAGGGTCTGGCATTTCATTCATGTGCCGTGAGGCAATTACTTTTGCA
The DNA here is from genome assembly GCA_964434005.1 of uncultured Methanospirillum sp. Taxonomy (GTDB): domain Archaea; phylum Halobacteriota; class Methanomicrobia; order Methanomicrobiales; family Methanospirillaceae; genus Methanospirillum. The sequence goes on along the minus strand of CAYSSW010000026.1, from coordinate 12,280 downwards.
TTGTTTTCGTGAACAAAAGAAGAAAGATTGGAAAATTTTTCTTCAAGATCCACATAATCTGCGTATTTTATATGGTTTTTGAGCACTTCAAGGTAGCCATCGCTTTTGCCTGCATATGCTCCCCCCTCATCACTACTTCGAAGAGTCAGGACTATTGGACATCGCATTCTCTGCTTTAGATCAAAGATCAGATTACCAACCGGTTCTGTAATCATATCAAGTCTGACTTCTACAGCATCTGCATAACAGAGAAGGGGATTTGCAAACTGTCTGGGACTTGAAAGTGATGCAATGATATGAATTAATTTATTATCATCCGAATTCATATTATCCTCTACCGACAATAGAGGCATTTTTGATACTTATTGAAGGCATGATGAGAGATCCATAAGTTTTTGTTTCTTTACTGCATCCATCAGCCTTCATTAACATATCAAAGATATTTCCAGAGAGCATACCGGTTTTTACCGGTTTATTTAATTCTCCTCCTTCAATTATGAAAGGATTAGATAGTTCAACTGAAAAATCTCCTGACATTGGGTTTGCGGTATGCGCACCGATTAGAGATCTGATATAGAGTGAATCATCTTTCATAATATCCCTAGTTGGACCATTGATGCTTAAATTATGAAATCCAATTCCAGGAGCACCATTCTGCCCGGTTCTTGTAGCATTACCTGTGGAATTTTTTCCATATCTACATGCAGTTCTGATATCATAAGCAAAGGATTTTAGGACTCCGGATTTGATAAAGTCAATTTTTTGAGCAGGGCTTCCTTCTCCATCCCATAAACAGTTGGAAATTCCCCGTTCATCAATAGGATTATCACTTATCGTAAACGCAGGGCTAATCACTGTCTTATCCATCTTATCTACAAAATATGATCTGCCGGTATGGACATTTCGTCCAGATAGTGCAGGAAGCACTGTGGCATCAAGAATTTCGCATACTGCCATTGGAGAGAGAATAATATCATAAGTACCTGTCTTTATCTCTTCACCAGATTTGCCTTTATTTGCAAAAAATGCAGCAGTCTTTCCGATGTCTTCAGGATTTATCTTTGAAAGGCTCCATGAGCCATCTGAATCAGAACCTGTTGATTTATCAGATATCATCTCAACACCAAGATGAACACTGGTCTCACTGGTCTCATACCAGAGATCATTGGTATTTGCAATAATCTCTTTTACTCTGCCAAGTGAAACAGAACCAGATGTAATATGAGCGTCAGGATAGGCCTTTGCACCATTTTTCATCCTGTCTACAAGTTCAGTTAATTTTTCAGGTTCTATTGTAACAGACTCATCAAAAGATAATGGATTTTGGTTTAGTTTTACCGGTTTTGGAAGGCCTGTCCAGTCAAGAGGATCTGAAAACTGTGAACTGCTGATTGCCGCGTTAAGACATGGTTCCCAGTTTTCAGGATTATCAGTACTTGAAACACCAATTTTTCCGTTCTTAATTATTCTAATGACAATCCCGCTGTCAATCCCCTGACTTCCTATTGCAATATCGTTCTGTTTTAACTCTGCTGAAATTCCAGTGCCTGAAACATAATAAACCTCAGCTTCATCAACTTTTGACTCAGCCATTTTGAGGATTTTATCAATTGTCAACGTCAGACCCTCCAACAACTGCATTGTCAAGTAAAATATGAGGAGCTCCATCTGTTACAGGAACTGCCTGTCCATTCTTACCACAATATCCAGGATGAAGACCTTTGTCTTTTGCCGCCAAAAGCACTGAATGAAGAGTTGCAAGAATTTCACCTGATAAGGATACATCCCTGACCATTGTTGTTGTTTCACCATTCTCAATCAGGTATCCATATTCTGCATTAAATTGGAACATTCCACGACCAGGATCTACCTGTCCGCCACGTGATCCTTTAAGGAGAATTCCATTCTTACAACTCTCAAGCATCTCTTCATATGAGGAGTCACCATTCTCAATAAATGTATTACTCATCCTGACAATTGGAATCTCTCCAGCCATACCACGGGCATGGCCTGGAAGTCCGGTATCACCTCCAATTGATGCTAAGGTTTCTTTAGAATGCATATATGAATGAAGTACTCCTTTTGAGATAATTTCGGTTCGCATCGTCGCTGATCCCTCATCATCTACAGGACAAAATCCAAATTCCATTAATGACGGATCATCAGCTATTGTTATGATGGGACTTCCAATCTGCTCACCAAGTTTTCCTTTAAGAACACTGCTTCCTTCTTTTACAAGGTCACCTTCAGCTGCATGCCCGACTGCTTCATGTGCAAAAACACCTGCAAGTTCAGGGTCAAGAATTGCTTGCATTATCCCGCCCTTTGCTGCCTTTGCATCAAGAAGGCTTATTGCACGTTCGGCTGCAAGAGAAGCTAGATCCTCACGATGTCGAATATTCATGCCCTTAATTGTATGGTCACGTTCATATCCCATCTGAACGACTCCATTTCTGCTTGCGACAGCCATTACATTAAACCCTGATCTACAGAGTTCATATCTATATCTATTGTCTGATGAATCAATAAAAGACACTTCGGTTGCCTTTTCAACATATGCAACACGTCTTGAGACTATTTCGGGTCTGATTGCTGCTTTGTCAAGATCAGTTAGAATTGAAACTTTTTCTTCAAGACTTACACTCCTTGGATCTTCACCGGTTTTTGGTATCTTGTGCATTGAAGATTTGGTGTCTGTCAGTTCAATTCGTTCTGTTGTGATATCGGCTGTATTTAATGCCTGTAAAAGTAATTTATCCGGAATCTTATCTTCTGGAATTTCATCTCCTGTAAGGGTTAATACACCCCAACCATTTGCTCCAAGAACACGTAGAATTGCCTTATCAATAAATGAACTACCTGCCTGCTCAACTCTGCCATTGTCGATATCAATCTGTGTTACTTCACCACTAACCCTTCGAAGATCAAAGTATCTGATCAATGATAAATCGCCCTTTGTATTGCCTGATGTTTTTACGGTCATTGTAATGTCGTCCGGGGAATTATATCTGGAACATGAAAGTTTTTGCCAGATCCTGTCAAAATCTTGAGTTTATCAAGGAAACTGTCACGATTATCAGGTACAAGTGCAATATCAAGCACTTCATGTATATTGTCGACTGGAATGATAGTTACCATCTTCTCATATTCTTCTTCAATAAGGACATCTTCCAGATTTGATCTTGGAATGATGATGGTTCTAATTCCTGCCTTTGCAGCAGCCTCAATCTTATAGGTAACACCACCTATTGGAAGGACATCTCCACGAACAGAGAGTGAACCAGTCATTGCAATATCCTGACGCACAGGAATCTGTTCAAGAGCACTTATAGCTGCAGTAGCAACAGTAATAGATGCAGAATCTCCTTCAACTCCTGAATAGGTACCAATAAACTGGATATGAATATCAATATTTTTAATGTTCTTTCCAGTAAATCGTTTTAAAATTGCTCCAACGTTCTTAATAGATTCTTGTGCAATCTCCTTTAAAAGACCGGTTGCTATAATGTTGCCTCCGTCTCCCTGAGCCGGAGAAATTGCTGCCATTATTGGAAGCACTGAACCAGCATCACTTCCCATAACAGCAAGTCCATTTACACGGCCAATCTGAGTTCCCTCAACTACTGCAAGTTCATACTCGCGGGTTCTACGAATAACCTGATCTGATATCTGATCTTCAATCGATCTAGCAGTTCTTTTAGCCTGTATAACATGACGTCTTGTAGTAAGCTGTGCATTCTCCTGACGTGCAAGATCACCGGCAACTCTGATAAGTCCGCCCATGTCACGAAGACGTAGTGTTAGGTGACCTTTACGGTTAGATCTCCTTCTTGCTTCATGAATTATTTCATCAATTGCTTCCTTATCAAAATGAGGAATCATTCCATCATTCTTGATCTCCTGGGCAATGAATACAAGGAATTTTGCACGGTTTTCAGGAGTATCTGGCATCGTATCTTCCATATATACCTCATAACCATTACCTCTGATACGAGATCGTAAGGCAGGATGCATACCTTCAACTGCATCAAGATTTCCGGCAGCAACCATCACGAAATCACATGGAACTGGTTCAGTTCTGACCATTGCACCTGATGATCGCTCACTCTGACCTGTGATTGAGAATGAGCCTTCCTGCATTGCTGTAAGAAGACTTTGCTGTGCTGGAAGCCCTAATGTATTAATCTCATCAATAAAAAGAACACCTTTGTGCGCACGGTGAATAGCTCCTGCTTCTACCCTGTCATGTGCAGGTGTTTCAAGGCCTCCTGATTGGAAGGGATCATGCCGCACATCACCAAGGAGAGCGCCGGCGTGTGAACCTGTTGCATCAATAAATGGTGCAGTTTTGCTTTTTTCATTAGATACAAGGAGTTTTGGCACCATCTGTTCTTCACGGGGCGTAGTATATCGAAGAGCCATAAAGATGAAAGCCGCAGCAATAATTCCCATCAGCCATTGGAATGTAATTAAAGAATAACCTACAATTCCAATGATTAGAATCATAATTAAAGTATTTCTGAACTGAATCTTCTTGCGTGCCTCAGCTTTATGCGCTGCTACTATCTCTTTACCACGTCCACTCTTTACTGTCCTGATAATTGGTTCATTATTATCTTCGGCGTTTGGATAAACTAAAAGATCCTGTAGTTCTTCATATGGCAATAATTCTGCCATTGCCTTTGCAAGCATCGACTTTCCGGTTCCAGGTGTTCCAATCATCATGACATGTCGCCGTTGAGTTGCAGCCTTACGTATAACCTCCACAGCGTGGTCTTGTCCAATCACCTGATCAATGAGTTTTTCAGGCACTACAATGGAACGTGATGAACCATCATCAACGATTTCAGGCTTTGTTTCAACCGGTTTCACATTTTGGATTTCTCCGCTTTCTGGTAGAGGCGCAGATGTTGGCTGCTCTTTGTCGGCTTGTTTTGAGACGGAATCATTATCGATAATCGGCCCGTTATCAGGAGAATTTCCTGTATTTTCCTTATTGTTCATAAAAAACGTTTTTTCATCAGACATTTTCATCAGAGTATATGCACCTTGACTGGCACTTGTGTTATAAATTTGATGAACAATCGTTTAAGTACTTTCAGCAAAACTCTATGCAGTATGTTAGTACTGAGCACTGAAAGATCACAAATTCTTGCAGGTCGCCTTTCTGCCATTCTTGGCCAGCCACTTGGTGATATCAAATGGCAGAAGTTTCCTGATGGTGAGATCTACATGCGGGCATCAAAAATTGAGAAAGAAGTTGTAATTGTTGCAAGTATTGTAACAAGCGATGATCTTGTAGAATTACTTCTATTAAATGATGTATATCGTGAGGCAAAAACTACCCTTGTAATTCCATATATGGGATATGCAAGACAGGATAAACAGTTCAATCCTGGTGAAGCGTTATCTGCAAGAGCTATTGCACAGGCTGTATCTCTTGGAACTTGGAGAGTAATCACAGTGAATATCCATGAAGATTCTGTGCTTGATTATTTTTCAGTCCCGGCTGAATCTGTAAGTCTTGCAAAAAGTGCTGGAGAATACATAAAAACGCTTCAATTAACAAATCCGCTGATTCTTGGACCTGATGAAGGAGCTGCTGTTTTATCATCTGATATCGCAGCGATAGGTAACTGGGAATCAGATCATTTACAGAAGGTGCGCATTTCTGGTGATGAAGTAAGAATTGAACCAAAGACAATTCCAGTAAAGAAGCGTGATGTAATAATAGTTGATGATATACTCTCAACTGGTGGGACACAGGCAACAGCCGCATCAATGCTTTATGAACAAGGGGCAGCAAGTATCCGGACTATCAGTGTTCATGGGATATTTGCATCTGGTGCATATACCCGCCTTCTTGCCGCCGGGATAAAAGAGGTAATATGTAGTGATACTATTGAGCAGGCATGTAGTGGCTTTTCTGCTGCAAGAGAGATTGCAGCTGCAATAAAAAGGGATAACTAATTAGCAGATGACCGAAATATTTATACTTGATACTTCATTTTTTTTCATCGAACAGGATCTTGAAGGCGAATTATACACTGTGCCATTAGTACTTGACGAGTTAAAGGATTTACGTAGTAAGACAAGATATGATGTATTAATAACAGCAGGACTTATCGTCAAAGCCCCGTCAGATGCTGGAAAAATGGCTGCAAGAAAAGCATCCGCAGAATCTGGTGATGAATCAGTTTTATCAGAGACTGACAAATCAGTTGTAGCTCTTGCATATGATCTTAAAGGAACGGTTGTTACCGATGATTTTGCTCTTTCAAATACTGCTCAACGATTAGGGCTTGTTGTGAAACCCATAATGCAGAGAAAGGCAAAGACACGTCAATGGATAAACCGGTGTATTGGCTGTTATCAGGAATATGAAACAATGCCAAAGGATAATACATGTCCTGACTGTGGATCTGTTATAAGAAGAACTGCGAAAAAGATAAAGAACATAAAAGAAGAGAACAAAAAAAGTTGATAGACATGAGTACACTTGATGATCTTATTGAAAAAGCAGGACACCTTAGATCTGAAGGACATAGTTCAGGGCAGATTGCTGATGAACTTTCACTTTCAATGGAGACTGTGACTTGGCTGTTAACTCAGGAAAAGGGTGAAATTACTCCAAAAGATATCCATATTGATTGGACAATTGTCAGTGGTGAAGCAGTTCTTCTGCAAAATACAGCTGAAATGATGCTTTACCGTTACCGTATGGAGCAAAAAGAGATTCCTGAAAACTGCGTTTTTGTAGGAATTGCACATTCAGGTATTCCACTTGCAACAATGATGGCCGGGTTTGAAAGTGCAAGACTTGCAATTTATCATCCCTCAAAACATGCCTTTGGTGAAGATCCAAAGGGGTCAATGAGTGGTAATTTTGATATCAAGCCAGGCGATAACTGTATAATTGTAGATGATGTCATTACTTCAGGAAATACCTTAAAAGAAGTTATTGGATATATCAGGAATACTGGATCTATTCCACTTGCATGTTGTGTACTCTTTGACAAGCGCGGAATAAATGAAATTGATGGCATTTCTGTATATTGTATGTACAAGGTCTCAAGAATCGATTAAACCTCTTTTTTTTATTTCATTAAACCAACGATTGATTAATTATATATAGTCCTTCAAATCAACCTGTAGCTATACGGTGGATATCTTATGCTTCCGCAACAACCAGTAATCATTTTAAAAGAGAATGTGGACCGAACGCAGGGTAATGAAGCTGTGCGTTCCAATATAGCTGCAGCAAAAGCCTTAGCTGAAGCTGTCAGGTCTACTTTAGGACCTCGAGGTATGGACAAAATGCTGATGGATGGAACAGGAGATATTACAGTCACAAATGATGGTATCACTATTCTTGATGAGATTTCAGTTCAGCATCCAGGCGCAAAGATGGTTATTGAGGTCTCAAGGACTCAGGATGAAGAAGTCGGAGACGGAACAACAACTGCAGTTGTGCTTGTCGGTGCTCTTATGGAACAGGCTGAGTCTCTGATTAATAAGAAGATTCATCCATCAGTAATCACCCGTGGTTATACACTTGGTATGAATAAGGCTCTTGAGATTTTAGATGGAATGTCATCTGTTGCTGATCCTTTTGATAAGAAGGTTATGGAAAAGATCGTTGCAACGGCAATTACCGGCAAGTCTATTGAAAATATCAAGGATAAGATCAGTAAGATTGCAGTTGATGCTGTAACAACAGTTGCAGTAAAGGATGACGGTAAAGTAACTGTTGATGAAGATGCTGTCCAGATTAAGAGTCATACCGGGACTTCAATGGATGAAGCTGAGTTAGTTCAAGGTATTGTTATTGACAAAAGAGCAGTAAGTGCTGATATGCCAAAGAAGATCTCTGGTGCAAAGGTTGCTCTTGTCTCAAATCCATTGGAGATCAAGAAGACTGAAGTTAAGTCTAAAATTAAGATCAATAATACAGAACAGATGGATGCTTTTGCACAGCAGGAACGTGATGCCTTAAAGACAATGGCAGATGCAGTTGTTGCAAGTGGTGCAAATGTGCTTCTCTGTCAGAAAGGAATTGCAGATGCAGCACAGTATTACCTTGCAAAGGCAGGTGTACTTGCAATTCAGGATGTTCCTGAAAAGGATTTCAAGTTTGCAGCCCGTGGTCTTAATGCAAAGATCATCCAGAAGGCAGTTGATCTAACTCCTGATATGCTTGGAAAGGCAGATGGTGCAGAGCAGATTGATGAAGGTGAAATGGTTAAGATCTATGGAGTTAAGGATGCAAAACTTGTAACTATTCTCCTTCGTGGCACTACCACTTATTTACTTGACGAACTTGAGCGTGCAATGGAAGATGCAACCCGTGTTGTTATGGATACAATGGAAGACGGGAAGTATGTTCCGGGTGGAGCTGCTGTAGAGAGTGAGCTTGTTGTAAAACTTCGTGAATATGCAACTACTGTTGGTGGTAGAGAACAGATTGCAATTGAAGCATATTCAGATGCATTTACAGCAATTCCAGTTGCTCTTGCTGAGAATTCAGGTTTTAATGCAATAGATAAACTTGTTGAGTTAAAAGCAGCACATAGTGCCGGAAAGAAGACTATGGGTCTTAATGTAATCACCGGCAAACTTGTTGATATGCAAGAAGAAGGAGTTATTGAACCATTACGCTGCAAGAAGCAGGCAATTCAGAGTTCATGTGAGGCAGTTGAGATGCTCCTCAGAGTTGATGATATGATGGTTTCAAGATCTAATGCACCTGGTGGAGTTTCACCAGCCCAGTAAATTTTTTTTGCCGAGATAGTCTAGCCCGGTAAGGCGGTGGTCTCGAAAACCAC
>CAYSSW010000026.1:0-3445 GCA_964434005.1 uncultured Methanospirillum sp. | reverse complement strand
CGCTTTGTATGCTATTGCATAATTACGGCTCTGTTGAAGTTCTATTAAAAGAAGATAGAAGATTTAAGATATTAGAGTTCCTTGTATTATTAGCTATAAAAATGGACAAGGATCGTTTATTTTCTCTAATCATTAGTGTATTAGTTCTTTTACTGTAATAATCAATGCGACAAATAATGCAAATATCCCAAAATACCCATCACATCTCTAAAAGAGTATACTACCAATACAAGTTAGATAGTGTGATTTAAGATTCAACAAGGATTACTTCAGGATGTATTATTTATCATTTAGATTCTGGACAGGCACCTTCAGATGTTCCAAAAGATGATCAATTACAAACCGTAAGATAATGTGATGGAATTTAAGCGGTAATAATATAATTTTCTATAATTATAGATTACATTTTCGGGTGGATACGGAATGATTGTTGATTCGGATTATCCAGACTATTATTGTAAGTGTACACTATTGTCAGATTGATCTTTCAAAAGAATGAGAGATGGTTAATCATGATAGGGAGGATTTCGGAGTAAAACCTTAAGGTTCAATGGATAAAACGATGAAAAGATCAACACAGAATTATTCGCTATTAATCAGGGATAAAAGGAGAAACTTAGCAATTTCCAAAGTTAGATCTCTCATAGAACGACCATTTGTGGATATGAAAAGAATTTTTTAAGCAGGTCATGTTTTGGTAACAATCGTAATTGCAGTTCATATTAAAATCCTCTTTTCCTACTTTATATACACCTTTTACCCGTTATTCAGCCTTTGTAAAACAAATTTGAATGGCGGAAGTTATCTTGTTTTGATATGAAAAAGGGACAAAAGAGGATTTTTCAAATATAATCATTCATAGCCTTTATCTATGGTATACTTTTTCATTTGTAGTGTGTTAACCGCTATCCAACAAAATCTAAAAAATGCTATAAATACAAAAGTCCGCTAAAAATAGATTAGTCTGTCCCGATCATTACTTCGGAGGACTTGATAACTGCGTATGCGGTCATACCTTCTTTCAGACCGAGGTTTTCGACTGATGCCATGGTAATTACTGATGTAATGGTTACTCCGTTTCCAATGTCTAGAATGATCTCAGCGTTTACCATTCCTTTCTTGATCGATTTGATTGTTCCCTTAAGGGAGTTTCTTGCACTAATCTTCATAATTCTCAAATCCTATACTTGGTAGGCATTATATAGTTAAGCTGTATAAGTATATCCGGTTTACTAAACCAATTGGTATTTCCGAGGAATCGTGAATATTGGGTCTATTTTAAGATATAAGCAAATATTTTTTAGGAAATTGTGTGTTGTCAACAATATATTCTTACTTTTATTTTATTCGGTTTGATAATAATCGTTTAGGTAGTAGTTATAAATAATATTTATACTTTAATAATCTATTGCCTTATGGATATAAACCTTTTAATAAAATACCTCTTTCTTATTGATTTTTAACTTACTATATAATTAGAGGATAGGAATTAACCCAATCATTTATCTTGGAAGATCAAATTTTAACTATATATTTAGCATCCTATGCTTTTTCACTACAACATCAAACAAATTAATCTTGGAGATTGAATAAGTGAGTTTGAAAGAATAATCAATTGAGTTACATTTATTTCAATCATATCTGATTTTATTACGAAAACTCAATTCGGCAATGATACTTCATACTATATTTCTCATCCAGTTACTTCTTTTATAGTTATGGCATTATCTTTCAGACTATGAGTTTGAGAAACATGCCATTGATCTCGTTTCTCTTGATTTTTTAGGATTTTCTCAATTGTTTGGAAATTTCGCTAACAATTGATTACTAACAAAAAAGAATAAGCCATTTGAAGTGAACTTCAGCAACAGTTGATATTCGGATTTAAGCTTAAGCAATGAGTACTTCAGAATGTATCATTTATCATTTAGATCCTAAATATACAAATTCAGATGTTCACTGAGGTGATCAATCACATACTCGAAGATAACATGATTGAATATGGGCGATAAAAACACAATCTCTCTATGACTTTAGATTACTTTCTCGGATGGATAAAGAATTTTTATTGATAGTATGATACAGCTGCTATTGCAATTTTATATGATAGTCAGATTGATCTTTCAAAAGATAGAGAGATCAGTTTATTACAACAAGGGTATTTGTAATAAAACTCAAGAGTTTGAAGGATAAAGATCATGAGAAGATCTACAAGGAATAATCCAAAGTCAACTTAAGATAAATGGCGCGAAATAATGCAATTTAAAGTTAGAACTTTTGTAGATCTACCGTTTATTGTAACTAAAAGAATCTATTACGCAGGTAATTTTTGTAACAACAGTTGCATGAGTTCATACTAAAATCTTTTTCATGGTTTTTATATAACCTTTATCGGTTATTCAGCCTTTGCAACGCAAATTAGATTGGTAACTATCTTGTATGGTAGGAAAAAAGTTTTAAAGTATAATCAATCATACTTTATATATATCATGCACTTTTTTATTGTAGGTTAAATTGATGTGATATCTATTCCATATTATATTTCTTCTTTAATTCTTCAAAGTCATCTGATGCCATAAATTTTTCAAGCCCTGCGTTAATCTTATTTAAAAGTTCATTGCTATCTTTCCTGACCATATATCCTAATTTATCATTGGTCTCATAGGTTCCAATGATTTTTACTGGTTCACCTTTAATTAATGGCTTGAGCATGATTGTATCAAATATCACTGCATCTTGCTCTCCTGATACTATATCACTTATTCCAAGAGTGATAGAATCAACTGCAAATAGGTTTTCTTTTGGCATTATTCCAGAGGTGATTAATTTGTTATAGATAAATGAATAACAGGAACTCTCCTGTAGTGTGATTATTGTTGCTTTACCATTGTTTATATCATCAAAAGTAAGGTTTGAATCATAACGTACGATAACTGATTGATCAACACTCCAGTATGGATTACTGAAATTATAGAATTGTAATCGTTCATCATTAATTGTCATCCCACAACATAGAACATCAATTGTTCCGGATTGTAATGATGAAAATCCATTTTGTGCAGATGCTACCTGATATTTTACATCAAAGCCCTGATCTTTTCCAATCCATCTGATTGCTTCGACGTCAAAACCTTGTGGGACTCCATCTTCAATATAGCAAAATGGAGGATTATTATCTGCTATTCCAACAAATATAGTTAAATTTTGTTCTTTTACAATTGATTCAAATGATGAATCAGTTGAAGTACATCCTATTGTAAATATAATCAGAATAATGGCAAACGAAATTAATACAATTGGATAAATTTTTTTCATTATAAACTCCTATTGATTTTTTTGTTGGATCTTTATTCAAATTGTTTAGTAAATTGGGTATTTATTAGTAATATATCTAACCTCACTTTGCCAGTTTGAATTTAAACTTACATTTAGCTTATCCACTATC
>CAYSSW010000025.1:17321-30084 GCA_964434005.1 uncultured Methanospirillum sp. | reverse complement strand
TCACCCTTGATCTTGATGACCTCCCCCATCAGCTGCTCATCCCCGACCTTTACCACATCATACATGTGTGCATCAAGGTTGACTGCAGTGACGACAGGTCCTGCAATTCTCTTTAAAACTCCTTTTTTCGAATTTACTTCCACAGATCAACACCCACTGATCTTTTGATTCTTTCTCGCATGGAAAGTCCTCCTTCCTCCTCCCCAAGGGTGATGACCGTGGGATGAACGGAGTTTTCCAGAGTTACGCGAAGTCTTTGAGGAACTTTCGCCATATCGCTGCTTCTTAACACAAGAATTCCGATTGTTTTATCATTCAAAACCTTGTGAACATTCTCAATTAGTTTTTCATCTGTTTCGGCTGAAAAGGTCTTAGTGACCCCTGCAAGTCGAAATCCCAAGATGAATTCACTGTTTCCAATTATCGCTATCTCCATCAGATCACCAGATACTTCCCTATGGTTTCATTTGAAAGCCTGGACTCTTTTCCACGAGCAATTGCCCGAAGATTGAAGACCTCGCATCTCTTTTTCTCAAGATAAACAAGGATCGGATGTATGGAGAATGGATTAATTTTTGAGAGTTGTTCCATATGGTCAAGCTGAGTTTTGGTCAGTTCTGTATCAACTTCCTGATCAGACATATCTGTTCTTAATTCTTCAAGTGCATTAAGAAGAGCTTTTGAGGATATCCTACCAAGAAGGGCATCTATGACTTCATTTTTGCTTGACATCTGGTTAATCTGCTGCAGTTCTTCAGGGGTAAAGGTTGCACCGGGGATGAATAATTCACGAATTTCATCATGCGCTGCAATATCGCCCTTTAAACGGAACAGTGTCTTGATGTTCTTCACATCAATATCAAGCTGAACATATTTCAGGAACTGAGCTCCTCCTTTTACACCACGACGTGCAATCTGGATGAGATCTGCGTACAGACGTTTATACAGCTCGTTTTCAAGTTTTGCAAGATTACCAGCGGCAGAACCTTCAGCGATTCCAGCACTTAACACAGGATACATCTTCCAGTCCTTTAAGGCGTCAGCTACACGCTCAACAGACTCCTCTGTAAGTACTCTATCAAGAGTATTCTTATCAAGGCTGCCTGCGGGAATGAGCACTTCCTTAATTTTACCGGATTTAAGACCCTGCATCTTTCCTCTCATAATTGTCAGAACATTATAGATATCCCAACGCTGGAGGTATGCTTTTGTGAAATCCTTTAGGTCACCTGGAGTTAATTCAATAGCCCGTTGGTATTCTTTTGCAAGATTCCAAGACAGTGCAACCTCTATTAGATCAATGCCTTCGAATGAATTTCCCAGCTCGTCTACCTCTTTTTGATACTCAGTCTCCCCAATAACCCTAATGATTTCAGGAAGACTCATATTGAGCATCCGCCGATATTCTTCAGGGGCGAGCAGTTTGGCCTTTCTGACCCGAAGCCGGGTGCTCACATAGATATATGGTGCCGGGCCTCCACTGTTCTGTACCATTTTTAGTATCCCCCTAAATCAGCCAAAGAGTTTGTCTGAAGCATATTTTAGTCCTGTATCCCATACCTGATTGAGAAATGTGCGGTAACTATAGTCAACCTGAAGTTGGCCGTTTTCAGATTCCACAATAATTCCACCATCGATTTCGACAGTATTATTGAATGAGTAATCTTTAAACTCACTATCTCCAAGTATTTCTTTTAAGGCATCAACATCGCATTTTCTACAACTGACTTTTCCTTTAGGAATTTCAGCCTTTGCCATTCCAAGCAGGGATCTGATGGCTTCCTTATGGAATGATTCTGGCATATCACGGATTTTCTCAAGTGATTGCCGGTAAACATCGTCCATCAGTTCCTTTTGTGTATTTAGAACCTGGCGTTTTACGACGAGATGAGCTGCCGCTTCTTCCTGAGAGATGATGTGGGTAACTGTCTTTTCAACCTCATCTCTTACGGCAGTTTTGACATTTTCAGCCTTTTCCTGAGCTATTGTTAAGATCTCAATTTTTTTGCTTTCGCTCTCTTTAACAATAACATCAGTTTCGTTCCGCCCTTTTTCTCTAATCTCTGCAATGACTGCTTCCAGTCCCATTGTTCCTTCCTCACCCTCACTGGAACATGAGCAGAAGAGCTACTACAAGACCAAATATGACGATTGTTTCTGGAAGCACGGTAAAGAGAAGTGCAAGACCAAACATGTCCTTGTTCTCTGCAACAGATCCCATTGCTGCTGCACCGATACCCATCTCACCAAGTCCTGAACCTATACCTGCAAGACCTACTGCAAGGCCTGCTCCAACTGCTTTTAATCCTGCTGCTGTTGCTGTTGCTACTTCTACTGTTAAAACTTCTGCTGCCATAATTAATTCTCCTTATTTCACCTGTTTGTTTAATTTAGTTTTGTTCTGTAAGCCGTCTGATAATACCGAACGGAGTATATTTCTTTCCTCCGCCACGATAGAATTTAGTAAAGACTTCAACATAGTGAAGACGAAGGGGATGCAGTCCACCGCCAATGATACCAAGTGCAGTGTTCAAAACATGCCCAAATAAGAATACAACAAGTCCTGCTACTATAATTACAATCCCGATTATTGAAAGGCTTTTAAGCTGAGGACCAATAATTAAATCGATTGCAATATAGTTAGTTACCATTGCAATGGCCACAGACGAAAGACCAACTGCAATAAGACGAGTGTATGAGAGCACGTGACTGATAATTGTCGGTACTTCCATTAAGTCAAGCACATTTTCACGTGCAATGAAGACAAGTCCAAGAATAAGCATTACAATACCTGCAATGCTTGCAAGGTTTAGTCCTGCTGATATTTCCGGAAGTCCTGAAAAATCAGGCATCATCGGAATTGGGAATTTTGACCAGATTGCAACAATAATACCCCACATCAAAAGAATCCATCCAAGATTTGAATAGATTTTTAAGATTCTGTGGTGACCTTTGTCCATTTTTGCTGCATTTCTGGCACCCCAGAGTCTTCCAAGTGTGATATGTAGTATACCTATCCAGATTGAAAGAACCAATAACTCCGGAATATTTGAAACATGTTCAGCAGCGGCTGCAGCTCCTTGGGTTGCCACTTCAGATGGTGCTCCTCCGATATTGATATGACGTGAAAGCCACAACGGATGCCAGGGGAGTGCAAATCCGAAAATTTCTGAAAAAGCTATACCAAAGATGATACTGCTGATACTACAGTTTCTCAAAATATCAAGTAACTTATTCGAAGCTTCACTTCCTTTTACAAAAGAGCGAAGTCCAAACGACATTACAAGCAGTACTGCTCCATATCCAACATCACCAAGTATCAGACCAAACATTATCGGATAGACAATTGCCATCAAAAGTGATGGATCAATTTCAGTATACTTAGGACGTGAATAAATATCCATGAACAATTCTGTCGGATGTGCAAAGTTAGGATTTTCATACTCTACCGGAGGCTGCTCATTATAATCTTCAACCTCAAGTTCAGAAATATAAACCCTTCCTCCACAGGCTTTATCTAAGTTTTCATAAACTTTTGTAACTTTACTCTGTGGAACCCAGCCAGTAACACTAAAGGTTAAGTCTGTTGTTGCAAAGAGCAAAGGTGCCTCTGCCTGATCTACATCCGCGCTTAATAACTCCTCAGACGATAACAGGAATACTTCATTTTTATCCTTGATCTCATTCATTTCGGAGGTAAGATCATCAATCTCATTTTTAAGAGTGACAATCTTTTGTTCATAAGATTGAATTGCTTCATTTACATTTCCTGATTCTTCAGGAATTGGTACTTTTTGAAGCGAAAACTCTAATAGTTCCCGCTCTGCCACGGCAAGGTTTTCATTTCCTACCGCAAGAACGATGAATTGACCTGATTTCAGCTGGTTTACCCAGATCTCATGCGGAACTGAAAGCATAACCGGAGTTTTGACATATCCTGCTATTGTTGTGATTGAATCATATCCAGATAATAGATTAAGATTACCGGGAAATTCGGTAAAGGGACTGAGCATCTCAATTTTTTGCTCGCATTCCTTGACTGTAGATTCAAGTTTTGTTCTTCTTGCAAGAAGAGTTTCAACTTTTTCTGCAAGAGCAGGAAGTTCATCTTCAATCCGTCGTTTAAGTTCAGCAATCGATGCTTTAGCTTTCGGTTCAATTTCATCTGAACTAATACCAAATGCGCTTGCAATTGATCTAATCTTTACCAGTGATGTAGACGCAATATCTGCACCTTTTAGTGGTTTTCCGATTTTGAATCCTTCAAACGCTTCATCGCCTTTCTCGACAAATTCATCGATATGAAAGACGTTTAATTTGTACAGTTCTGAAATTACCGGTTCGATTTGTTGCTTGGACGCGATGATGAGTAACCTTGTCATCGCTTCAGGCTGAAACATGAAGCTGCTCCCTGAAACGAGTTACAAGCAGATCCACAGCAATTCCAAGGTTGTTACGTCCCTTTTGTTCAAGGATCATCACACTATCTTTGCCGTCACTGATGATTTTTTCATAACGTGCCCCGGCTTGTGAATGGGCCTCTGAAATACGCTGTTTTCTGAACTCTTCTGCGTCATCACGTGCTTTTATGAGGATGTTTTCAGCCTCTAATTCAGCACCTGCAATCGTCGATTTACGCTTCTCCTGTGCCTCTGAAATCATTTTTTTGTAGTCTTCTTCTGCATTCTTGATATCATTCAAGACCTCAATTTTCATCCAACCCTCCTCTTTGTCGTACATTAGTTAAGTGGAACAAGAACCGTATATTAATTTTTATTTTGCCTTCCTAACCTTTGGATTTTATCAGTATATTACGGGGATGAGAATTCGAAATTTCAAAGTCAAAAAAAAAGGTTAATCCGGGCATATGTCAATTATTGATTATGGGGAGTATAGAGTGATTAGTCTTAATAAGGCTCTGGATACAGTTCTCATGGCCGTCCGTTCTGGTCAGATGCAGGCCAGAATTATGGAATCAGGCTTATCAGGTGAGGATAGAGTTACTGTATCAAAGATTAATGAACTTCTAAATATTAGTGAACAAAGATCAAAACAAGTTAGATATGACGAAGATGCTTTAAAGGAAGCGGTGCGCTCTATTAAAACAATGACAGATAATGTCAATCTTCTAAAATCAGGTAATTTATCAATAAATACAAAAATACCTACTACAATCTCTCAAAATGGTTCAAGAGAAATATCCAAATCTATTCTTGAATTATCTGATTCAATTAACACTCTTCGAGATAATATAAACATATTTTGTCGGGAAAACATTAAATTTTCTAATGAAATCAAAAAGGGTAATTTATCAGCAGTATTTAATAATAAAGAATTTCCTGGAATTTATGGAGAAGTTGCAGAGAATCAACGTGATATGTCCAGAATAATTGATTCTTCTTTGTCAGAAATAATAACTGTTCTAAATAACTACAATGAATCAGACTTTACCGCAAGAATTGACCCTGCGCATAAAATATCTGGAAAATATGAAAGTGTAGCTCTTCTAACAGATGGTGTCGGAACACTTGTAGGCAAAATATTATCAAATATCTCTGAAAAAGCATCAAGTCTTTCGGAAAATACTGAACAAGCAAATGCAAGTGTAAAAGTTGTTGCAATGGGAGCAGAAAAAGTTACTGCAAATTCTCATGCCGTGTCTGAAAATACTGAGACAAGTAACTCCGGAGTTCAACAGGTACTTCGCGCAATGGAAGACCTCGCGGTAACTGTTGGAGATGTTTCACAAAAGGCTGATTCAGTTTCAAGACTTGCAAATGAATCAAACAATCTTGCACAGGAAGGTTCAGATCTTGCACGTAAAGTAGAAGCAGGGATGACCAGTATTACTACAAATACTGATATTACCAATAATCTAATTGAAGAAATTCAGGGTGAAATGAAACGGATTAATGAGATAGTTCGCCTGATAACAGAAATTGCCAATCAAACCAATCTTCTTGCACTTAATGCTGCAATTGAAGCTGCAAGGGCCGGTGAAATGGGACGAGGATTTGCAGTTGTCGCATCTGAAGTAAAAGCTCTTGCACTTGAATCTCGTCAATCAGCTGATAAAATTACAGATCTAATAACAAGTCTTCAAAAGAAGAGTTTAAATGCTGCTGAAGGTGTGGCTTTGGCCATGACAGCCGTTACAAATGGTAGCAATCTATTGACAGACACACTAAATGTCTTTACCAGGATGGTCCAATCTGTTGAAGAAATTTCTTCAAACATTGAACAGGTTGCAGGAATGAATCAGGAACAGGCAGCTACTGTTGAACAGATCACAAGTAGTATGCATGAAGTTGGAGCAATGCTTAAGGATACTGCTGATGAAGCATCAGGATCTGCGGAGACCACCAATAATACTAATAAATCAGTAAAAGAATTGATTGATGTGATGGAAAAAGTGACCGTGATATCAGAAGATATTTTAAATTCACTTGATAATGTCAAAGTTTGAAAAATGAATGCAGCAGAATCATTTATTGGAGTTGTATTAGAACTTTCATCTAAAAATGAAAAACTTGCCGATATTGTCGTAAAACTCGAAAAAGAATCAGATCAGATTATAAAGCAGTTTGAAGAGAAGATTGAGGAACTGCAAAAACAGATACGTCATTCGAATGACGCAAATGACAGACTTATCAGACAGATGGAAGATCTTACATCATCGCATGAATCTGAGATTAAGAATCTTACTGAAAAAGCAGAAGAGAAAACTATTAAACTTCTTGATAAAATAAAAACGACTGAAGATAATGCAAATTCAATCCAAAAAAACCTTGAATCAAAAATTTTTCAGATTGAAGAGGAATACAAGATCTATAAAACCGACACAGATAATTTTATTTTAGGATTGGAGACGAAATTTTTGGATAATAACAAAAGACACAAAAATGAGATTGATGATCATATAAATAAGGAAATTTCTCTAACAAAAATTATTAATTCTCATGAAGATGAATTAAAAAAAGTCAGAGAAGATCTATCTATCAATATTGAAACTAATAAAAAACTTGAAAGTAAGATAGAACTAAAAAAAGAACAGATAATAGCACTCACAGCAGAAAATAAATCAATTCAAATTGCAATTGACCGGCTATCTGGTGAAAAACTTTTATACATGGATGCTCATTTAAAAATGCAGAATAATTATGCCGTTTTACAAGAGGAATCCACGAATGAAATATCTTTATTACAGAATAAAACTTTAGAACTCTCTGATAATTTAAAAATGCAGGAAATTAAAACCCAAGGCGAAATTTTGTCACTCAATAGTAAATTAAAAAATACTGAAGATGAATATGAAAATCTTTTGACCGAAGAGAGAAGAAAATTGACTCTTTTATCAGAAAATATTAAGATTTCAGATGAAAAATCTGAAAAGATTGAAAAAGATCTCAGACAGAAGATTAAAAGGCTAAACCGTGATCTTACTGCAACAAAAATACAGGCTGAGGAGATCCTAAAGAGTATTAAAAAAGATCTTGAAGATTCAAGGAATGAATATTTAGATGCTGAAACTATCATGGCTGAAATGGACAGAGTAATGATCCAGACAGACCAGGAATACAAAAGAGCCCTATCTGTTGCAGAAGATACAATCCGGGAAAAAGATCAGATGATTCTTAGAAGAGAACAGGATTATCGCAAAGAACTATCTTGCTTATCATCTGATATGCTTGAGTTAAGGCAGGCATATGAAAAAAGAATTACTGATATCTCATATGAGATTGAGATAAGAGACAACCAGATAAAAGAATTTTCGATCTGTAATGCAAATTTAAGAACAAATCTTGAAGCAACAAACAATACGCTTAACCAGATAAAATCAATAATGCTTTCTGGATATATTCCTTCACTTTCATCTTCAAAAATAAGACAAAGTTTATTGGATGACTTAAATAATCCGGAAAGAATAATGTCAGCCGCCTGTACTCTTATTAAATCAAAGATTGATGTTGTCCCTGATTTAATAAACTTGTTAGATAATGCTATATTTAATCAAAAAATCTGGATTGCAGTTATCCTTGCCGAAATAAATGACTCACGATCTTTTGACTCATTACAGAAATTTTATGATTCTGATCCAACAATAAAAAACAGAGTAAAAGAAGCTGGTTCAAGGCTTAAACTTGCTGTCAATTCCGCTGTTGCAAGATAACTCAAAAATTATTAAGCAATAGATCCAAAAAATCAGGGATTTTATTTAGAATATAAAATTAAAGACTGTCATTGCAATAATAATAAGTATACATGAATGTTTAACCCCTGCTTTTAACGATGATTCACCCATCATTCCTGCAATGAGTCCTGAAAATAGCCCTTGAACCAGGCAGATGTGATAAAGCACTCTGTCAAGCGATACAAGTGACATAGTTCCAACTCCTGATAACGGACCTGCCATTGTTACTCCGGATTTTGTTTGTTCGGCAAGCACACTTAAGAATTGAGTGTTAATAATACCTATCACAAAGATAAATACTAAAAAGGCAAGATAGACAATCGCTGTGTAAATAAACATCTCAGAAAAGCGGTCTCTTTTCAGATACTCTGTCATTCGTGCATCAGAGGAAGCAATTCGAAGAAGATCTCCGATTGCACTGCTCATTGCAGCCGCTCTTGTAATTAGAGTTACCGTCCTTGCAACAAGTGCAGTTCTTACACGGAACTCAAACCTGATTAAAGCATCACTAAAATTTGCACCCCAGGAGATATCTCTTTGAATGTGTTTGATTTCATATCCTAAATTACCTAAATTTGCTCTTGCCATTATTGAGATGGCCTGTGTAAGAGTCAGACCAACCTCATTGATTCCAGCCATCCTGTCAAGAAAATCTGGAATTGCCGATTCTATATTAATAACCTGTTTATTCCATATAGTATAAAAGATTCCAAAAGGAATCATCGATATAAGAAGTGCAATCATTATATTGTCGTCAAGATAATCAATAATTGTTTCAATATTACCTTCAGGAATTGAGAGACAAATTATAATTAAATATATTATCGCTATTGGAACTGAAAAGAAAAAAGTTCTCTCTGGTTTTTCAATAAAACCTTTAGTTGGATCTGCTAACCATTTTTTAAGGGTTTTTACCTTATCAAATTTTTCAAGTAAGAGGAAAAATTTGTCTTCCCCGGATTTTGCTTCTACTCTTACATCTGTATATTGATGAAGCCACTTAGCCTGAACAAAAGAGACTACATTCTCATCCTTTATTGAGACCATATCTATCATCAGAATAAAAAGGAGTGATCCTACAGGAAGAACGATATAACCAAGTGCTGATAATTCAAGAATTGCTGATGAGCCCATCATTCCCATTACAACCATGATGGTTATAAGAAATAGAGGTCCTGCAACAAAAGTTGTAACATATATCTCTCCTATCATTCCAAGAAACTGCAAAAATTCCTTTTGTTCAAATTTTGCCTGTTCTTGATACAGTAATACACGGTCTTTTAGGTATTTTGAAACATCTCCACCACTTTCTATTGTAGACAAGAGATCCTGAATAAAATCTTTTAACTTTTGTGAAGGAGTTGTTTCGTATAAATGTTTTAGGGCGTTGATTAAATCATATCCAAAATAATCTGCATCTCGTATAACCTGACGAAATTCTACAGAAATTTCACCATAGATTGTAGATATATTTGCAAGAGATCTAAAAATTACAAGAGTCTCAGCCCCGCCTCGTCGCATTGCATACATGAATGCAACCGCATTGTGCATTCCCATATTAATTTTAGTCTCTCTATTCCTTTTTTCAAGTGTAGGATAGTATAATAGGGCATAATATGAACAGATAAAACCAAGAATAAATGTAGCAATTGCAAATATCATCTCTATTAAAAAAAGTATAGGTAAATTTAGTTCAGAAGGATTAATAGAGAGATCTAAAACATTATATAATTCTGGTTGAAGTCCAAGATTAAATGAAAAAAGCAAAAAAGCAATTATAAACCCAACTACTGCAGAGAGGATTCCAAATAAAAGTGATATTAATATTACTTTTCCTATATACTGAGCAGTAGTAACACCAGCCCTTATTGAAACAAGAGAGAGATGTAAGTTTTCAAAATGGTCTGGTTTTCTTGAAATCCACCATCTGGCCAGTAGGTCAAAATTCATGATATTATCTCTGAAAGATTATCAATGTTTTGCATAATATGATCCTTATCAATATAATATCCTTGAATTACCTTTGTAAACCGGATATAATCATGCATTCCTTGATCTTTTAGAGCATGAAGAACCTTATTCCTATTATTCATCTCAACTGTAAGTTGTTCCCGTGACCAGCCGTTAATTGTTGCTATCTGACCAAGAGTCTGTGATCTTCCGGTATATTTGAAATTATCTACAATAGGATCATATTCAAAGACAGTATTAACCATAATATTGCCTGTTGCAGGATCAATTCCTGCAATCTCCACTATCTCTTCAGATCTTCTAACCCGGTCAGGTCCTATCTGAATCTGTTTCTGAATACTTAAAATATTTAATGCCTGAAGCATATTACGTGGAACATTTAAAGGTTCATTCTCAAGTCTATGAATAGCAGCATCAACACTACCGGCATGCATTGTTGAGAAAGTTGTATGTCCGGTATTCATAGCCTGAAATAAAGTTTGTGCTTCATGTCCTCTGACTTCACCGACAAGGATATACTCAGGTCTTTGTCTCATTGCAGCCTTTAGAAGAATGAACATGTCAATGTTAGTACTTCCTTCTGCTGTTGATTCACGTGTTACACTTGCAATCCAGTTATCATGGAAAAGCGTAAGTTCACGGGTATCTTCAATTGAAATAATTTTGGATAATGGAGGAATAAAGAGCGAAACTGCGTTAAGAGATGTAGTTTTTCCAGAAGCCGTGCCTCCAAGAAAGATAAGACTCATATTATTCTCAATCGTCAGCCAGAAATATACAAGCATATCTGAATTAAAAGTGTTAAGTTCCATCAGATCAATTGGAGTAAAGGGCTCTTCTCTGAACTTTCTGACCGTAAATGAAGTCCCACGAGAAGTTACTTCACTCCCATAAGTTAATTGAAGTCTTGAACCTTCAGGAAGAGTGGCGTCAATAATTGGCATTGCTGCCGAGATATGTTTACCAGATCTCTGTGCAAGAGTTACAGCCAGAGATAAAAGAGAATCAGTATCAAATATAATGTTGGTCTTAATGTTTTGTTCCTGACGATGGAAGAGATAAATTGGAATTCCGTCACCATCACAGGAGATATCTTCAATTGATGGATCAAGCATCAATGGATTAATTCGTCCCCAGCCAAGATAGTTTCTTGCAAGATAATACTCAATCTTAAATCTTGATTTGTTGGAAAGATTTATCCCATAATATTTTACAAGTTCATTGGTCTTTAAATAGAGAAGTTCTTTCCTATCACCTCCAATATCTTCATCTTCAAGAATTAATACATCACGAAGATCTTCGTGGAGTCTTTCTAACAGAGTATATTCAAAAGGAGTTAATGCTGGTTCATATAAAAGATATTCATTCATTCGTGTATTTTGATTAAGAACAATGAATACTTTTGAAAGTCCCTTTGTTATCCAGTATTCCCGATGGAGTTTATATTCGGGGGGGAGTTTTACATTAACAAGAGATCCGTGTACAGAAAAATCATATTTTGATATTCCAGAACGCTTTCGTAATGAGAACTTCTTTAGAAAGTTTGATGAAAAGTTAGAATCAAGGCTTTCGGGATTTTCGCCGAATATACTTGAAAGTTCATTTTGAGAAATATTTACTGGAACAGTATTCTCTTCATCAATATTTTTTAGGTGAAATAGTTTAGGTTTTAATTTCGTTTCTGGTTTTTTTCCAGGTTTATTTTTTATTATTGATAAATTTTCATTTATTTTTTTGAGATTTGCTTTGGTGCCAGAATGACTATTCTTTGTTGTGGTATCATCTTTTTTTATACTAATTTTTGGTATTTTTATCTTAATTGTCTTGTTTGCATTTGGTATATCTGTTGTTTCATCAGTATTGGTATTTCCCATCGATAACCTCCGATTGTATTTTCATCTATCGATAATGTTCTTTAATTGAGCTGTATTTATATTTAGATTACTATGATCTAAAACTAATTGAAAGGTTTTATTTAAGAATGCAGCATAAAACATATGCAATATATTTAACATGAATATTCCTAATATATCTAATAAAAGACAACATGTTCCAACAGGTCTTTCTACACTTGATCCAGTTTTTGATGGCGGAGTGCCTCCAGGTTCAATAATACTACTAAAGGGTGAGATTGGTTCAGGTAAAATCGAATTTGCCTATACCTCTTTAATAAATCTTTCAAAAATGACCGAATCTTCTGTTCCTGCTTTTGGAATGAGTTCAGATGTTATACTCCCGGCAGAGATTAGGTATATTACAGTTTCAAAGATGCAATCAGATATAATTGATGAAATTTCTCATTCATTTAGCTCAGATCAGCTTGGACATTTGGATAATATCATCTTTAATGATCTTTCAGATATCTTTTTTGATTCAAGTCTTGTTCCTTTAGGATGGTATTCTAATTATGATGATATCATCGAAAGAATGGAATCAAGACGAAAAATCCATGATAATATTCTGACCACTTTATCTGATACATTAAATGAAGTAAAACCGAATTCTCTAATAGTACTTGATTCATTAACTGAAATTGCAACTCAGCATATTGCAGATGGAAGATGGCCTGACCTTACAGCATATCTTCGCGGTTTACAAAGA